>CAZCZJ010000032.1:0-24501 GCA_964503235.1 uncultured Dehalococcoidaceae bacterium
GACTTTATTAACTACAAGCGACGCACCGAAGAGGAGCGGGCGGAATTTAACAGCTTCGCCAATGCTAACCTCGTCCTCGGGATTTTACCCGTCCTCGACGACATGGAGAGAGCCCTGGAAGCCGTCCCCCCCAAATACAAAAAGAACGACTGGGTGGAAGGTGTCAGGCTGGTGGCGCAAAAGTTCAAGACCATTCTCGAAGGGCAGGGAGTCAAGCCGATAAAGGCAATGGGGGAAGTCTTCGACCCCAATTACCACGAAGCCTTGAGGCAGGATAAAGGTAAAGAAGGTATGATTATTGAGGAATTTCAAAAAGGTTACTTAATACATGATAAACTACTCCGGCCTGCCAGAGTCATGGTGGGCAATGGGGAAGCAGATACAAAGGAGGAAGAATAAATGGGAAAGGCAGTAGGAATAGACCTAGGCACCACCTTCAGCGAGGTAGCGGTGCTGGAGGGGGGAGAGCCCGTAGTGATTACCAGCTCCGAGGGCAGCCGCCTCATACCCTCGGTGGTAGCCGTGAATAAAAACGGAGAAAGATTGGTTGGGCAGATAGCCAAGCGGCAGGCCATTACCAATCCGGAAAATACCATCTACGCCATCAAGCGCTTCATGGGGCGTAAATTCGGAGAGCCGGCCGGACGCGAGCTACCCGTCGAGGAAGACGCCAAGCGCAAGACGTATAAAGTGACTAAAGCCGCCAACAACGACGTTCGCGTGGTGATGGGCGGCAAAGAATACAGCCCACCCGAGATTTCGGCGATGATTCTGCAAAAGCTGAAGTCCGATGCCGAAGCGTATCTGGGCGATAAAGTGACCGAGGCGGTCATCACCGTGCCGGCCTACTTTAACGATGCCCAGCGCCAGGCGACCAAGGACGCCGGTAAAATTGCCGGACTGGAGGTGCTGCGCATCATCAACGAGCCCACGGCCGCCTCGCTTGCCTACGGGCTGGATAAAAAGAAAGACGAGACCATCGCCGTTTATGACCTCGGCGGAGGCACCTTCGATATTTCCATCCTGGAACTCGGCGAGGGCACCTTCCAGGTAAAGTCGACCAACGGCGATACCCACCTCGGCGGCGAGGATTTCGACCAGAGAATCATGGACTGGCTGTGCGACGAGTTCAAGAAAGACCAGGGAATCGACCTGCGGCAGGACAAGACGGCTTTACAAAGACTAAAGGAAGCCGCCGAGAAGGCCAAAACGGAGCTTTCCACCGTCCAGCAGACCGAGGTCAATCTCCCGTTCGTTACCGCTGACGCCAGCGGTCCCAAGCACCTGAATATCACGCTTACCCGCTCCAAGCTGGAGCAGCTAGTAATGGACCTAGTCGACAAGACCATCGAGCCGTGCAAGCAGGCTCTGTCCGACGCCGAAAAGACGACTGCCCAGATTGACGAGGTTATCCTGGTGGGCGGTCAGACACGTATGCCGCTGGTGCAGAAGAAGGTGCAGGAATATTTCGGCAAGGAACCCCACAAGGGTGTTAATCCCGACGAGGTGGTAGCCGTCGGCGCTGCTATACAGGCCGGCGTGCTCAAGGGAGATGTCAAGGACGTATTACTACTCGACGTAACGCCGCTGACGCTGGGAATCGAGACACTCGGAGCCGTGGCAACACCGCTTATCCCGCGTAATACGACTATCCCCACCGCCAAGAGTCAGATTTTCTCAACGGCGGCGGACAACCAGCCCAGTGTTGAAATACACGTCCTCCAGGGCGAGCGTCCCATGGCCGCCGACAACCGCACGCTGGGGAGGTTCATGCTGGACGGTATCTTACCCGCTCCGCGCGGCTTGCCCCAGATTGAGGTCACTTTCGACATCGACGCCAACGGTATCCTCAACGTAAGGGCGCAGGACAAGGGCACCGGCAAGGAGCAGAAGATAACGATAACCGCCTCCAGCGGTCTCTCCAAGGAAGAAGTAAACAAGATGCAGAAAGAGGCGGAATTGCACGCTTCCGAGGACACCAAGCGCCGCGAGGAAATCGAGGCAAAAAACATGGCCGATACCCTCGCCTACCAGGCAGAAAAGCTGCTGCGTGATAACAAGGACAAAATACCCACGGAGTTGAATACCGAAGCCGAGGAAAAGATAGCGGCGGTTAAATCAGCCCTGAACGGCGACGATATCGAGGCTATCAAGAAGGCCACGGAAGAGCTTAACCAGACGATGCAGAAGATAGGAACGGCCGTGTACCAGCAGCAACAGCCGCCGCCAGGCGGTGAAGCACCCCCGCCACCACCCGAAGGAGGAGAAGGCGGCGAAGACGAAGGCACGGTAGAGGGCGAATATAGAGAGGTGTAACTATAAAACCAACAGAAACCACGAAAGGGGGCCTCTTAAGAGAACCCCTTTCCTTTTTTATAGCTCGTGTTGACACATACTAGATATGATATTAATATGACTGCTGAAAATAGCGTATGTCGAACCTAGTTGCGTATTTTGATGAAAGTGGCACCCATGAGGACTCAGACCACGTTGCGGTGGCTGGATTCATCGGCTTTGCTTCAGCATGGGTAGATTTTTGTGCTCGCTGGCAACTTGCTCTAAACGACTTCGGTCTTTCTTACTTTCACATGACCGACTTTGCAAATAGGGTAAAACCTTACGATACGTGGCTTGAAGAAACGCGTCGCTCGCGACTTTCACGGTTACTAAATATTATTGATGCAAATGTCATTGGAAGTGTAGGATTTTCTGTACCAAAGAAGAGCTTTGAATCTATTTGCTCACCAAAGGCGAAGGAAATATGCGGAGGTGCATATGGTCTTGCTGCAATCGCTTGTTTCCTAGATTTAGGAAATATCTTTGCCTATATGCCGCCCAGTGATGAAGTAACATATGTCTTCGAACGCGGAAGCAAAGGCGCTGAACAAATAAGGAAAGTGTTTCAATCAAACCGTGAGTTATCAGAACAGCGAAAAAAATACCGCCTTGGCTCATTACGTTTCGAAGATAAACGAGATTATTTGCCCTTACAAGCTGCTGACATTTTAGCTTATGAGATATATAAAGAATCTCAACGGATGCCTGGTAAAAAACAATCGAGATATCCTCTCCAAATAATGGCAGAACTTCCACATAATGGCCGTTATGGCTGGGGACGTCTTGATGATAATGAAATCCAGAAATTTGCGGGTATTTTGTCGTATCGAGCAGAACAAGAGGACAAAGGAGAGCTACCGCCCTTATAAGCCAAATTCCTGTAGGACTATCTATCTTTGCATATACCTCGGGGGGAGAAAAGGTAGGTGTATCTTAACGGGCCAAGCAACGGATGCCCCGAGGGCGGGCTTGGGTGGGAAAAAACAACTACGAGGGGAGGCCGGGAGCGGGGGAAAACCGGGGCAGGGGGCGGGGCGGAAAAGTCCCCGCTTTATCTTAACCCCCGCCGATGCTCAATTGCGTGACTGCGCAACTGCGCAGAGTAAGCCGGTTGGAGAAAAAACTACCTCCTCTATAGACGCAGCTCCAGGCGTGGCTTAAGTAAATGCTCCGATATATTGGTCTCGCGCATGTACTTCACCAGTAGCTGGTGTAACTCACGCGCCTTGTCCGGATTATCCTTTATCAGGTTCTTCTCCTGCCTGGGATCGGACTTCAAGTTATACAATTCCGACATTCCCGGCTCAGTGTTATAAAGTAGCGCCCATTCATCAGTGGTCACCGTAGTCTCAGAGTCTTTTTCCGTCAATCTCGGGAAATCGTCGATAGAACGCAGGGAATCCCCGGCATTGATGAACGGGTGCGCGCTTACCACGTAATCGCGTCCGGCCACGTTCGGGTCTTTTATCATAGGCAGCATTGATTTGCCATCCACGCGTGACGGGATTTCCTGTCCCATAGCCTCAAGGACGGTGGGCATCAAATCAACCGCTGATGTCAGTCCGCTATAAACCGAGGGCGCAACACCGGGCATGTATACAAGCAGCGGAGTATGCGTGACTTCCTCGTAGAACGGCGAGTGAGACCACATACCGTTAATAGGCCTGCCGGTTTCCTTATCCTTGGCAAAGACCATTTTACCCAGGAGGCCACCGTGCTCACCGAAATAGTAACCGTGGTCACTGGTGAAGATGATGAGAGTGTTTTTCAGTAAGCCGAGGTTCTCCACGTGCCTCATCAGGTAGCCGAACCAGGTATCGACCATGGTTACCTCGCCGCAGTAAGAAGCGTGGGCTTTTTTGACCTTCTCTTCGGTCAGGCCGGGTACATCCTGCCAGTATCCGTAGATAGGCATTGCCTGGTCGCCGTCATGCCCGGGCCAGTAGAGCTCGCGGTAATACTGCGGGGGTTCCCAGGGTTCGTGCGGGTCCCAGGTATCCACCAGAAGAAAGAAATTGTCTTGATAATGACGTTCCAGCCACTGCATAGCCGTCATAAAGGTCCGCGGAGCAAAGTAATCGGCTTCGTTACGCCAGTCGTTCCTGACGTCTCCCCCGTAGATACTGTGCATAACCTGCCCTTCTCCGGTATCGCGGTCGACTCTCCAATCAAGGTGCAGCTGACCGGTGATTTCGGTAAAGGTACGGAAGCCGCGGTCATAATTCATGCCACGACGGATAAAGAAAGGAGTGTCAACCACCGCCGCGGTATTGATTCCACTGTCCGAAAGCAACATGGGAAGGGTCACTTCGTCCTTGAATAAAGGCTCCCACTGCATGTACGACATCGTCCAGCGACCGGTCAGGTAATCAGCGCGGGTCGGCATGGTGGGAAAGCCCGCAATGTAGTGGCGGTCGAAGCGTACAGCTTTAGCGGCGAAGGCGTCCATCGATGGTGTGATAATTTCCTTATTACCGTAGGCACCGACATGGTCGCACCGCAAAGAATCGGATATCACCCAGATAACGTTCATTTCACCCTCCTGATACGCAATTTTACAGGATATGCCTTAATATACAACACAATCAATAGAATTAAAAGTGGGATTTCCAGGATGAAATTATGCGTAATTGCGCAATTGCTCACTTGATTCCGTTTGCGCCTTAACCTGCCTAACCACTATAATTGAAGTCCGGAGGCGTATCTTGCTCGATAATGAATTACTGCATCAGGTAAACCGTCCCGCCCGCTACACGGGCGGCGAATGGAACAGCATCATCAAGAACTGGGATAATACTCCTGTAAAAATAGCCCTGGCTTATCCCGATACATACGAAATCGGCATGTCCAACATGGCTATCCCTATCCTCTACGACATCCTCAACCGCCAGCCGGACGTCCTTGCCGAGAGGGTTTACGCTCCCTGGACGGACATGGAAGCCGCCATTCGCATAAAAAACATTCCCCTCTACAGCCTGGAGACCCGACACGCTTTAAAAGACTTCGATATCATCGGCTTTTCGCTGGGCTACGAACTCACCTATACCAACGTACTCAATATGCTGGACCTGGCAGGAATACCTGCCATGACTGCGGAAAGGGACGACTCACACCCGTTGATAATTGCCGGGGGCAGCTGCTGCCTTAATCCGGAGCCGATGTCCGACTTCATCGATGTCTTTGTCATCGGCGACGGGGAGGAAGCGGTCCTTGAGTTCCTCGATATTTATCGCGAGGGAAAAGGCGCTGATAAAAAGAGTCTTCTTTTAAAGTTATCCACGATTCCCGGTATCTACGTACCGTCGCTCTACCGTGTTGAATATGATGCCGACGGCCTGGTTCAAAGCATTACGCCAACCGTCCCTGAGGCTAAACCCACCATTGTCAGGCGGATTGTCGATAGTCTGCCGTCTCCGCCCACCCAACCGGTGGTACCCTATATAGAGGTAATCCACGACCGCGGGGCTATCGAGATACAGCGCGGGTGCAGTCGGGGCTGCCGCTTCTGCCAGGCAGGTATGATATACCGTCCCGTACGGGAACGTCCCCACGATGAGGTCCTGCAAGCCACCGATGAGCTTATTACGAACTGCGGCTATGACGAGGTCTCGCTGGTCTCGCTCAATACCTCCGACTACACCGGCATCGACAGACTGGTCGGCAAACTGGTACGAGAACATCCCAACCTCTCCCTGTCGCTACCGAGCTTGCGTCTGGACAGCTCCTCGGTCGACCTGGTGGGCTCGCTGCCAACGCACCGTCGCACCGGTCTTACCTTTGCCCCTGAGGCCGGCAGCGAGAGATTGAGGCAGGCTATCAATAAAGACCTGACGGAAGAAAGTCTGCTGGAAACGGCCGTCACGGCTTTCGAAAGGGGCTGGACGAACCTCAAGCTTTACTTCATGGTGGGACTGCCCACCGAGACCGTCGAGGATGTCGAGGGTATCGTCCGTCTCGTGGAGAAGGTGCGTGCCGCCGGGAAGAAAGCCAGCGGTAAAAAGCCGATGGTAAGAATAAGCGTAGCCACTTTTGTCCCCAAGCCACATACGCCCTTTCAGTGGGCCAGCCAGCTTTCAGAGTCCGATATAAGTGTCAGGCACGAGATTCTCCGGCAGGGACTTTACCACAAAAGCACCAGGCTCTCCTGGCAGGACCCGAGGACCAGCCTCCTCGAAGCCACACTGTCGCGCGGGGACAGGCGGACCGGCCAGATAATATATAACGCCTGGAAACTCGGGTGTAAATTCGACGCCTGGAGCGAGCATTTTCAGCATGAAAGCTGGCTGCGTGCTTTCAGCGATGCCGGACTGGAGCCCGGCTTTTACGCTCACCGCGAACGCTCTCTGGATGAGTTGCTGCCCTGGTCTCACATCAATACGGGTATATCCGATGACTTTCTTAAAGCTGAATTCCAGCGTTCTCGGGACGGTCAGACTACTCCGGACTGCCGCATAGATAGCTGTAACGCCTGCGGCCTTGAGGACCTCGAAATCTGTGCCAATAAAAAGTAGTACGCAATTGCGCAATTGAGGATATACGCATCAAATTGGGAGGGGCTATCCAGCCTCCATAGAAACTCAGCCTCTTACTTGGTCGTACCGGTGTCCTGTTCGAACGCGGTAATCGCTACCAGGCTGTCGCCTTCGTCCAGGGTCATTACTCTAACACCCTGGGTGCTCCTGCCCTGTGTGGTAATGCCCATCCGGGGGTCTTTCTCCTTGACGGGAGTGCGGGTAACCATACCCTCGGCGGAAATCAGCATAATTTGCTCTTCGAGATACACCACCCTGGCGGCGATAACATCCCCCGACTTACCGACTATCTTGAATGTCCTGACACCGCTGCCGGCACGATGCTGCTTCGGGTACTGGTTTATCGGCGTTATCTTACCGTAACCACCGCTGGTCACGGCCAGTAAAAACGCAGTATCGTCAGCCTTGTCAATACTGACGATACTATCACCCTTGGCCAGACGCATGGCGCGTACGCCGCCGCTGGTCCGCGAAGCCGCTCTGAGGCTGGAAACGCCGAAGCGTATCGACTGCCCTTTCTGTGAGACCAGGATGACATCGTCCTTGTCCGTAGCTATACAGACCGATACCAGTTCGTCGCCCGGTTCCAGGTCCATGGCAATCAGCCCACTCGACCGCACGGCGGAGAACTTGTCCAGAGACGTCTTCTTGATTTCTCCCAGCTTGGTTGCCATCACCATATAGGCTTCCGGCATCAAACCCGTGGTAGCCGCCAAGGACGTTACGCGTTCGCCTTCGGTTATAGACAGCAGATTGATTACTGCCAGACCTTTCGACGTTCTTGAGCTGCCCGAGGGAATCTCATGGCACTTGAGGTAATACACTTTGCCGCGGTCGGTGAAGAAAAACAGGTCATCATGAGTATCAGCCACGGTGAGCAGCATGACCGCGTCTTCCTCGCGGGTTACCTGCCCGATAATACCCTTGCCGCCGCGGTGCTGCACGGTGTAGTTACGCGAGGTCACTCTTTTTATAAATCCTCGGCTGCTGAGCGTTACCGCTACTCTTTCGTGAGGAATCAGGTCTTCCTCGGTGAACTCCAGCTTGCCCTGTTCGAGAATGGTGGTTCGCCGTTTGTCACCGTATTTCGACTTCAGTTCGGCTACTTCCTCTTTTATCAGCATCTGGATACGACGCGGATTCGCCAGCAGGTCTTCCAGATAGGCAATCGTCTTGACTATCTCGGCATATTCATCCAGAATCTTCTGCCTTTCCAGATTGGCAAGGCGGCGCAGCTGCATATCGAGAATAGCCTGGGCTTGAATCTGTGTCAGGCCGAAGTCGTTCATGAGGTTTTTCCTGGCGGCTTCGGCCGTCTCCGATTTGCGGATGGTGTTGATCACGGCATCGATATTATCGAGGGCTATCCTCAGACCTTCCAGAATGTGGGCTCTTGCCCTGGCCTGCTTCAACTCATAACGGGAGCGCCGGGTGATGACCTGCTGGCGGAAATTTACAAATTGATGGAGGGCTTCCCGGAGGCTTATAACCCGGGGCTGGCCATCGACGAGTGCCAGCATATTGATGAAGAATGAAGACCGCATGGCGGTGTACTTGTAGAGGTTATTGAGCACTTTCTGTGCCTGAGCTTCTTTCTTCAGTTCGATAACTACCCGCATGCCGTCGCGGTCGGACTCGTCACGCAGGTCGCTGATACCATCGATTTTCTTGTTCCTGACGAGTTCGGCAATAGTCTCAACCAGGGCGGCTTTATTGGTCTGGTAGGGCAGTTCGCTGATAATTATCTGCTGTCGACCGGTCCCCTTTATCTCGGTCACGTGAGCTTTTGCCTGTACTACCACCTTACCGTGGCCAGTCGTATAGGCGTTCCTGATGCCTTCAACACCCATGATAATACCTGCCGTGGGGAAATCAGGTCCCTGAATATATTTGGTGAGGTCTTCGATAGTAGCCTTAGGATTATCGATGAGATAGGAAACGGCATCGCACAGCTCACTCAGATTGTGGGGCGGTATGTTGGTAGCCATGCCTACGGCGATACCGGCGCTGCCGTTGAGCAACAGGTTGGGTAACCTGGTAGGCAGCACCCTGGGCTCCTGGAGAGTGTCATCGAAGTTGGGCATGAAGTCGACGGTCTCTTTCTCGATATCAACCAGCATCTCCTCGGCTATCTTGGTCATGCGTGCTTCCGTATAACGCATGGCGGCGGCAGGGTCATTATCGACGCTGCCGAAATTGCCCTGCCCATCGACGAGAGGGTAACGCATCGAGAAGTCCTGAGCCATACGCACCATGGCATCATATACCGAAGTGTCCCCGTGGGGATGATACTTACCGAGCACTTCGCCGACGATACGCACGCTCTTTTTGTAAGCGCTGTTCGACCTCATCCCCAGGTCGTTCATAACGTATAGGATGCGTCGGTGCACCGGCTTCAAACCGTCTCTGACATCAGGCAAAGCCCGGGATACTATGACCGTCATGGCATAGTCAATGTATGAGCTTTTCATCTCTTCTTCTAAGCTAACGGGTTTGACATTACCTATAACCATAATTAATAAATTCTCCTAATCATCATCATTGCCGGTATCATCGTCAGTATCATCAGAATCTTCGGATAGGACCTCTATTTCATCGCCGCCGATGATGGTATAACCGGACTCATCCTCGCTATCTTCCTCATAATCCGCGTCGGCTTTGAGCACTCCGTCACCGGCGTAAGTGCGGACTTCATCCACGCCTTTAGGCGGGAAGGACAATTTACCTGCCTGACTCGGGTCCTGGTAGGTCTCTCTAACGATAACCGACATCATGTCTGCTTTTGCCCTGACGATGGTGGCGGTGTACTGGTTTCCCCCCTGAATCAATCTTCCCAGTCGCTGGGCAGTTCTCGGCTCTACCCGCCCCATATATTCACCACGTTTATTCTCCACCAGCAAGCTGGTCCCGTCTACTTTTAAAACCACATTATCTCCAGCGACCATTCTGGCCCGTTTCTCCTTCGGTCCCAGGTCATAGAGAACGACAGTCCCCGACTTGCCGATTTCTTCGATAAAATGGTGGGGAGCTACATGGTCGGTATCGACCTCCTCGGTTTCCGACTGGTCCATGTCAGCGATACGTCGGAGGTTCCTGTTGGCGATAGCATTATAAGGGTCAATCTCTACAGTCCGGCTATATGCCTCGGTTGATTTGGCATATTGTCCCAGTTCCATATAGGCCCTTCCCAGACGGTTAGAAGCATCAACGTCTCTGGGGAAGTTCGAGATAATTTCCTGGTTTACGTCCACCGCTTCCTGCCACCTACCCTGCATCGCTAGGTCTATCGCCTCCTTGCTGCGCTGCTGCTTGTATCTGACGAGTCTCTCTTCATCGCGAGTCATTTCGTACCTCATAACTATTTTAAGTATTTTAGTCTACATCAGTCAAGAAATTCATACAAGGTCGTTCAGGCACGTCCGTCAATTAATTTCTTACCTTTTCTACATATGGTTATGGGGTGCTTACTCACCCCTGACCCCTCTCAAACAAATGAGAAATGGCGTATTAAATATATCCGTTTGAGAGGGGGTAATGGGGAGAGTATCTGAAATTAACCAAAACCAAACGAAACTAAAACACACCCATATTGACAAATCGATTCATCGGTGACTAGAATGGAAGTAGAGGGTTTCAACAACTACCGAAGGAGAATGTAATGCGAGACAAGGTTGAAGAGATACTTGATAAAATACGCCCGGCTCTGGTTAGAGACGGTGGCAATGTGGAACTGGTCGGGGTAGACGACGGTACGGTCAAGGTTAAACTCGTCGGTGCCTGCGCCGGCTGTCCCATGTCCACCATGACTTTGAAGAACGGGATTGAACGGATATTAAAACAGGAAGTACCTCAGGTCAAGGAAGTCATAGCCGTAGAATAATTTATAAATAGCGTGTCTGTTAATTTATTTCCATTTCGAAGGCTCGATGCAGGGCACGGACCGCATCCTCTACTCTGGATTCTTCAATGATGCAGGTTATCCGTATTTCCGACGTCGATATCAGTTGAATATTGATGCCTTCCCGACTGAGCGTGTCAAACATGCGAGCGGCATAGCCGGGAACATTTTGCATACCGGTACCGATGATGCTTACCTTTCCCAACCGGTCATCGCTGACGCATTCCCTGGCGCCGATAGATTTCGCCAACGGCTCAACGACAGCCATGGCCCTTTGTAGCTGGCCTCTGGCTACCGTAAAGGTGAGATCGGTGATATTCTCGATGCTGGCATTCTGAACAATAGTATCGACGCTGATACCCGATTCCGCCAGGGGAACGAATATCCCGGCCGCGATACCGGGCTTATCGGGCACACCGACCACCATTATCTTGGCCACATCAAGGTCATGGGCTATCCCTCTTACTTTATTTCGTACCTCCATAGACACCTCTTCACATATTAGAGTACCCGGGTTTTCATTGAAGCTCGAAGCCACCAGAATGGGGACATTGAAAAGCTCCCCCAGCTCAACCGCCCGGGGATGTATGGCTTTGGAGCCATAACTCGCCATCTCCAGCATCTCTTCGTAGCTGACCTCCGATAGTTTCCGCGCTTCCGGTATCAGACGCGGGTCGGCGGTATAGATACCGTCGACATCCGTATATCTCTGGCATATCTTCGCTTCAAGGCTGGCCGCCAGAGCCACCGCGGTGGTGTCCGAACCTCCCCTGCCAAGGGTGGTCACATCCATCTCCTCGGTAATCCCCTGGAAGCCGGCGACGATAACGATATTTCCCTTTTCCAGCTCCCTTTCCACCCGTACAGGATTGATGTTGGTAATCCTGGCCCGGTTGTAAGCGGTATCAGTGGTAATACCCGCCTGGGCACCGGTCAGGCTGATGGCCGGGTAGCCCATACCATGCAGCGCCATCGCCAGGAGGGTGCTGGAAACAACCTCACCGGTGGAAAGGAGAACATCGAGCTCACGCGTATCGGGTTTTTCGTTAATCTGATAAGCCAGATGTACCAGGTCGTCGGTGGTATCGCCCATGGCAGAGACGACCACGACAACCTGGTTACCGGCTTCCCGGGTACGCACGATGCGTGCGGCAACGTTTTTTATCTTTTCCGCGTTGGCTACCGAACTGCCGCCGTATTTCTGTACGATTAAAGCCATGTTACTCTTAAACCTCAGTTTTCCTCAGGATGATTTATGTAAATAAACATCCCTTCAATAGAAAAGCCCATGATAAAATAGAATTTCGTTTCTTGTATATCATTGAGTTGCTTATCGATATCCTCCTCATTGATAATGCCTTTTTCAATCTTCTCACGATTTTGCTCCCCTATTTCCGCTATATCAACCAACTCCCCAGAACCTATTATTTCATCTATACTATAGGATTTAATCTCGCGAACAGGGGCAGGTAAACCAAGAGCAGCCAATTCCTCTGGTATTCCCTTCATTTCTACACGATAACCTTCTGGGAGTTTCTCAAGTTCCTTTTTAATGTTAGCTTGTGTATCTACTCTTTCCTCCTCAACCACACGAAATGACTTATACCTTTCAAGAGTAACTAGAACGCCTCCTTCTAACATTTTCAATATTCTGTTTCTTTCTTTTGGAGGCACATATAAAAAATCCGTCCCTAGAGGCTCTTGGTGCATTTCTAATGGTGTATTTAACCTAAGCCAACCCATCTCAATAAAATTATCACGATTAGTTTCGCAGATTCCCTCATATTGAATAATTTTCTCTTCATCTACTTTGAAACTTTCGCCAGATAGTACTCTATTAAGGGCTGAATCACGATAGAAATGTATGAGCCTATTACTTAGAGGAAGCGAAAGTATATAACCATCGTATAGTTTACGTTTTTTACCAAACAGCTTCATTTTACTCAATTGCGGAATTACACATATTATTGACTATTTTTTCAGTGTCTCCTGCTATTTATAAAAGTTCTGACATTATTTTATACCCTTGTTCCATGAAAAGACCAGTTTTACCGGCTTCCGACTCGGTGAAGCGTTCCGCCCCGTTGGATTCGATACCGGAACCCCAGAGTAGGTATGGCACGGGGTCGGCGGCATGAGTACGCGAGGCAATGGGGGTGGGATGGTCGGGCATTACCAGTCCCCGGAGCTCATCCTTTCCCAGCGAACCCAGCCGTCCGATAATTTCAGCATCGATATACTCAATAGCCTTTATCTTTTCATCTATCAAGCCGTCGTGCCCGGCGTCATCGGGCGCTTCGACATGAATAACCACCATATCGTGTTCTTGAAGAGCGTCAATAGCTCCGACCACCTGAGCGGCGTAGTCGTTATCAAGTCCGTCGGTTACGCCTTCGATATCCAGCAATGACATGCCAGCCATCATCGCCAGACCGCGCAGCAGGTCAACGCCGGAGGTCATTGTCGCCCTGAGTCCGTAGGTTTCATTGAAGGATGGCATCTCAGGTGCCTGTCCGCTGCCCCAAAATAGCCAGACCAGGGAAACGGGCACATCACCGCGGGAACGGCGCTCTACGTTGATTTTATGGCTTCTCAGCAGGTCTTGGGAGCGCGTCATGAGGTCTATTAGCAGGCGGCTGCCCGGTCCTTTCGGCAAATAGTCCGCTACGGGCTTGCCGGGGATATCGTGGGGCGGGGTACAGACGGCATCGAGGGTATCCCGGTAGCCTTTCAACTTTAAGATATGCCGGTAGCCGATTCCCGGGTAAAATGATATATGACTGGTACCGAGTTCTTTATTTAGAGATTTAATAATTTCTGCTGCTTCACCGGTACTGATATGTCCGGCGCTGTAGTCCCACATCCTGCCGTCGCGCACCGTTACCAGGTTGCAACGGAAGACGACCTCGTCTTCTCCGATATCTATACCCATACTCTTGGCTTCTATCCCGGCACGTCCCTTGTAATACACGGCAGGGTCATAGCCCAGCACCGACATACAGGCGCAGGCGCTGCTCGGCTCCATGTCCGGTGGCACCGTCCGTGCCAGTCCGAGGGTCCCTTCTTTTACCATAGCGTCAAGGTTAGGTGTTACCGCCAATTCCAGGCAGGTCTTATTACTCCTGTCCGGCAGGGGCAGGCCGGCGCCGCCGTCGATTATCAATACGAAGTATTTCATATATTCTTATATTATCCTCATATGCGCAGTTGCGCAACTCCTCATATTCTATTAATATTTACTGTTTATTCATTATACCTTGCTTAAACAAGGCGGAGAGCCTTATAATATGGCTGGCGGGGCGTAGCGCAGCCTGGTAGCGCGCCGCGTTCGGGACGCGGAGGTCCCCGGTTCAAACCCGGGCGCCCCGACCATTTTGTTAGCCATCATACGCTCCCGGCTTTACTAACCGATGAAAAGGTTATCTGCGGACCACCTTTTAAATCCCGCGTTTAACTTCTTCCCATAAAGCGTCCATTTCATCGAAGGACATCTCATTTAGCACCAGACCCCTCTCACAGCAGAGAGCCTCCATGCGGGTAAAGCGCCTGTAAAACTTATCGTTAGCCTCCCGCAGCGCCGCCTCGGAATCGATTCCCTGCCACCGGGCAAAGTTGACCAGGGTAAAGAGAAGGTCGCCGAACTCGCGCGCCTTCTCTTCGTTGCTCCCGGCATCCTTTATCTCCCTTATCTCTTCGAGAAGCTTATCGAGAACGCCTTCTAGGTTCTCCCATTCGAAACCGACGCGCACAGCCCGCCGCGATATCTCGTAGGCATAGGCGAGAGCGGGCATTTGTTTCGGCACGCCTTCCAGCACGGAAGCGTCGCCTTCCCTTTCTTCCTTCTTGAGCACCTCCCAGTTGTGCATAACCTCATCGGCAGTAGCGGCCTGACCGTCCCCAAATACATGCGGGTGGCGGTGGATTATCTTGGAGTTGATGCCTTTAATCACGTCGCCCATCTCGAATTCCCCGTTATCGGCGGCTATCTGAGCGTGCAGTACGATTTGCAGGAGCAGGTCGCCAAGCTCTTCACAGAGTTTGGACGGGTCGTTTCCGTCGATGGCTTCCAGCACCTCGTAGCACTCGGATAGCAGGTGAATCCGCAGCGAGGCGTGGGTCTGCTCTTTATCCCAGGGACACCCGTCCGGACTGCGGAGATGGGCGATGACGGCCGCGAAACTATCGAACTTACTCAGGTCTTCCGGTAAAGACGCCATAAAAAGGCCTCCTTAATTCAGATTATACAGGGTGAACACGAGAGGGGCAACACAAAAACAAACGATATACTCTTTATCCGGGCAGCACCGACCCGATAAAGTCGCGTTGTCCCCTGAGGAATTCGGACGCGGTCATTACCCGCTTGCCCTCAAGTTGAAGGCTGAGAACAGTAAGTACTCCCTGTCCCGTTACAATACCTACCGTAGTTTCGCGTTCGAGTAGTTTTATAACACTTCCCGCCTCATGAGAGCTTTCCTCCGGTAAAACCGATGCCCGGACTATCCTTAGATTCTTGCCTCGCCATTTGGTAAAACAGCCCGGCCAGGGGTAATACGCCCGCACCTTCCTCCCGATTTCCTCCGCCGGTAAAGTCCAGTCGATTTCTCCCTCTTCTTTCTTAATCTGGCTGAAATAGGTGGCTCTGGACTCATCCTGGGGGCGGGGAGCGATTTCATGGCGTAACCAGACGTTCATTGCTTCCAGAAGAAGTCCGGCTCCCACCACGCCCAGTTTCTCCGTAAGGCTGCCGGTGGTATCATGCGACGCAATAGGTACGGCCCCGACAGTCAATATCGGGCCGGTGTCCAGCTTCTTTCTGACAAGCTGGACGCTGACGCCGCTGAATTCATCACCGGCCAGTATCGCCGCCACCACTGGAGAAGCGCCGCGGTGTCTCGGCAGCAGCGAAAAATGGATATTAATACATTGATAAGGCGGAATGTCCAGGACCGATTGCGGTAAAATCTGTCCGTAGGCGCATATTACAATAACGTCCGGCTTTAGGTCAGCCAGCTGCTCTACGTCCCTTGCATTTTTGAGGCTCTCGGGCTGTGTCACGGGCAGTCCCAATCGTTCGGCTGCCTGCTTTACCGGAGAAAGTACCAGGGAACGCCCGCGGCCGGCGGTCCTGTCGGGCTGGGTATATACGGCAACAACATCGTGCCCGTCGGTGACAAGGCGCTCTAAAGACGGGACGGCTGCTTCTGGTGTACCCATAAATACAACTCTCACATCATACCTCCGGACTACAGGAATTTTAGCAAAAAAATATTTTTCGGACAAGTGTTCGGTTTGAACTGGCATACCCCGATAATCAACAAAAACGGCAGTTTTCGGGAGTATTTTAGAGAATGTACAGGACGAAAATGGCTGGATATAGCTCCTATAAACCTTGCCACGCAGGGGATGTCGGTTGTATGCTATATGACGTTAACCGACTTTTCAAGTATTAACTTTATGACCTCTTGACCCACCCGAAACAGGTGGAAGGCTCGTCAAAAAATTATCCGGGGTGAATGTGCGTCAATAATATGACAGGGGGGATATCTTTGCCTGCGATGGTTGCGGTGGTGGGCATTTTCGGGAAATATGGAAATTACTAAAACAAGGACACCAAAAGAAATATGGGAAACCGCTCTTGGCGAACTGCAGCTGCAGGTGAGCAAACCAAACTACCGCACCTGGTTCGGGAAAACGGTCGGGTTGAGTTACCGGGACAAGCAATTTGTCGTTGGCGTACAGAACACCTTCGCCGCCGAATACCTCGAGAAGAATCAGCTCTCTCTTATTCAAAAAGCCCTCGACGGTCTCACATCTCCTGATGTTGAGGTTGTCTTTAAGGTCAACGGGAAAAGTCACAGCAATCCGGTTCACAACAATCTCCCCCTGGAGATATCTTCAACGGTCCGGTCATTCACCAGGCTGAATCCCGGATATATTTTCGATTACTTCATAGAAGGTACCAGCAACCGTCTCGCCCGTGCCTCGGCGATGTCGGTAGCCAGAAACCCGGGGCACAGCTATAATCCCCTGTTTATCTACGGTGGGGCGGGCCTGGGTAAAACCCACCTGCTGCACGCCATAGGACACGAGGCTTCAGCGCGTCACATCAACGTTATCTGCACCAGCGCCGAGGAGTTTACCAACGAGTTCGTCACCGCCCTGCGGGAGAAAAGTACCGAGGAATTCCGGAATAAATACCGGAGTATCGGCATGCTGCTTATCGACGACATCCATTTCATCGGAGGTAAAGGGCAGACCGAGGAGAGTTTCTTCCATACCTTCAATGAGCTCCACAATACCAACCGTCAGATTGTAATCACCAGCGACTGCCCCCCACGTACAATGCCCTTGCTGGAGGAACGTCTGCGTTCCCGCTTCGAGTGGGGCCTGATTGTGGATATACAACCGCCCGATTACGATACGCGCCTGGCCATATTAAAATCCAAAGCACAGCAGAGAGGTATTAATCTAGCACCCGAGATAATGGATTTTATCGCCAGACAGGCCCCGGATAACGTCAGGCTGCTCGAGGGCTCTTTAAACCGGGTTATAGCTTTAGCCAAGCTGACGCAGTCCGTACCGACCGTAGAGATAGCCCGACAGGCTCTGGCGGATATCAGCACGAAAGAACCCAGCGCCTCTGCATTGATGCATGATGCCATACTGGAAGCGGTAGCCGACAGTTTCAATCTCGACAGGGAAGAACTAATCGGTCGGAGGCGGGACAAGGATGTCTCTCTGGCACGCCGCCTGGCCATGTACCTCATACGGCAGGAAACCAACTACTCCCTGGCTCATATCGGCAAAATACTCGGGAACCGCGATGCCGCCACGGTAACCACAGCCTGCAAGAAAATCGCCTCGGATATCGAAGGCATCTCATTTCTCCGACGTCGTGTCAACAAAATCAAAGAGTCGCTGAATACGTAGCACAAACTTTAATATTTTTACCACACCTCTATTTATCTTTCAGAAATCACTGGTATCTCTTTCTTTCTACATAGGGAACATATTGGATATTGTTTGCTTTTTATTTGCTATGTTTTTTATAGAATGTTTGGTATTATTTTACCCTTTTCAAGATTGGAAAACATTAATCGTTTGAATTTAGTACCTGTGGTATTATTAGTATTATTGGATAAGAAAAATATATATGAGTGATTATTATACTTAGTTATGTTTGATAAAGTAGCTATTAGTGTAAAAGCGGGTGATGGTGGCAATGGTGCGGTTAGCTTCAGGCGGGAGAAATTTGTGCCTTACGGCGGGCCTGATGGTGGCAACGGGGGTAGTGGCGGGAACGTAGTTATAAGAGCTGATGGTTCGGTTGATAATCTGTTTAAATACAGGCGAAAAAGGGTATTCAAAGCGGTTAACGGCAGGAATGGCGCCGGCAGGAAAAAGCATGGCAGAAACGGTGAGAACTTGGTGCTGATGGTACCACCCGGTACGGTAGTGAAGTACGTCTCGGAATCTGAAGAGACGGTCATTGACCTGGTAAATGCTGGTGATGAGGTAATCGCCGCCCACGGAGGTAAAGGGGGCTGGGGGAATATCCATTACGCTACATCTACCAACCAGGCACCCTATATAGCTCAGAAGGGAGAGGCTGGCGAAGAGAATACAGTGTCGCTGGAGATGAGGTTAATAGCCGATGTGGGCATAATCGGGTATCCCAATGTAGGCAAATCGACATTGTTGTCATCGGCTTCAGCGGCAAAACCGAAGATAGCCGATTACCCGTTCACCACAGTTGAGCCTGTGCTGGGTATCGTAGAGGTGGGGTACGATAGATTCACTATGGCCGAGGTACCGGGCCTGGTAGAAGGAGCTCATCTTGGCAAAGGTCTGGGGCATACGTTTTTGCAGCACATACTCCGGACGAAAATACTGGTTCATCTCATCAGCGGCACATCCGAATCGCCGGTCGATGACCTGATACACGTTAACCAGGAGCTGGCTCTTTACGACCCGATGCTGGAGAAAAAGGTCCAGATAGTGGCTTTGAACAAGATTGATTTACCCGGGGTACAGGATAGGTTATCATTGGTAAAGCAGGAATTTAAAGAAGCTGGTATCAAAGCCCACTTTATATCCGCCGCTACCGGAGAGGGAGTACCGGACCTTATGGCGGAAACTCTCAAAACACTGAAGCAAGTAGCTGCTAAAGAGCATGACAGGGAAATAACGAAAAAGGTCTTCCGACCCGGCCCCAGAGATACCGGTATAACAGTAGAGAAAAAGGGTGATATGTATATCATACATGCCTCGGAACTCGAACGTATCATTGTCGGGGCCGGTGCCAGCGAAGACGAATTACGCTGGCAGATACGGAACCAGCTGACCAGGCGGGGAGTCGGAAAGATACTGGAGAAAGCAGGAGCAAAACCGGGCAGCAAGGTCCGCTGCGGTGAACTGGAATGGGAATGGTGATGCAATGAAGATAGGTCTGTTGGGAGCGACTTTCGACCCCGTGCACTTCGGGCATCTGGCAATCGCCGATGAAGCCAGGCGTTCCCTCGGTCTTGCCGAGGTGCTGTTCATACCGGCGGGACAGCCGCAGTTTAAGAGTAGTATCACGGTGACACCGGCAAAGCATCGTGTCGAGATGGTACGCCTGGCAATTACTGGCAGACCTGAATATAAAATCTCTGAAATTGAAATAGAGCGTGGGTGGGCTTCCTATACCGTGGATACTCTAGCCGAGCTTCATCGTACGTATGACAGTGCGGACGAGATATATTTCATACTGGGATGGGACAGCCTGGAAAAATTCCCGGAATGGCGGGAACCGTCACGAATAATCGATATGTGTTTTCTCGCCGCCGTACCCCGCCCGGGCTGGCCGCAACCGGACATTAGGGCTCTGGAAAAGGCTGTACCAGGCATTACCAGTCGATTGATTTTGCTGGAAGGACCGCAGGTAGACATCAGTTCGACGGCCATCAGGGAGCTGGTGGCCGAGGGTAAAGCCATCGAAAATCTTGTCCCCGCTCCGGTGGCCGAATACATAAAAAAGCATAAATTATATACAACCCATCGGGAGGTATAACGTGAAAGCAATCGGGATTGTCGGCAGTCCGCGAAAAGGCGGCAACTCGGAAATATTGACCGCCCACTGCCTTAAAGCTATCGCAGAGGAGGGGCTGGACACGGAGCTGGTCAGCCTGGCAGGACTTAATATTACGGGCTGCAATGCGTGTAATTACTGTTTCGAGCACGACGGCTGCTCGATAGAAGATGATATGCAAGCTGTCTACGCCAAAATGGTTGAAGCGGATGCCATCATCGTGGCCTCTCCGGTTTACTATAGTTCGTCCACTTCACTGGTGAAGGGTTTCCTGGAAAGGGCAGGATATATGTCGCGTGGTTCGGGGGTTTTAAAAGGTAAAGTTGGGGGTCCGCTGGTGGTTGCCCGTCGCGGTGGACAGGACTTTACGTTTGCCGAGCTTCTGTTCTGGTTCCATATAATGCAGATAATTAATCCGGGTTCAACCTACTGGAACATGGCCTTTGGGCGTGAGAAGGGCGAGGTGGAAAAGGACGAGGAGGGACTGCGAACCGCCTGGAACTTCGGTAAGAATGTAGCCAGCTTGGTGAAGAAGCTGCAAAAATAGCTTGCAGCCTGGCTGGTCATATTTGTAAAATTTGGTCTATAATACAACGGAATATAAAGCGGAGATATCGTATTGAGCGAAGAACCGGTTATCAGCGAAGAGCTGGAAAACCTCTTAAATGTAGAGTTCGGGCCTGAGGTCTACGAAATAGAGAAGGGGATGGTCCGCAAGTTCGCCGAGGCTATCGACGACTCCAATCCGGCTTGGCAGGAGGTTGCACCGCCCACCTTCCCCGCCGCCCTCGTGCCGACTGAGTTATTGCACCGGCTCTTCAACGCCAAAACGCCGCTTACCCGCCTGCTCAACGGCACCAGCGACCTCGAGTACCTGCAGCCGATAAAGATAGGCGACGTTATCTCGGTTACCGCCAGGCTTACCCGGTTACGACAGGTGGGGGGGAAAGACGGGCCGACACTTTTCATGTTCACCGACGTGACCTATACGAACCAGCGGGGCGAGGTGGCGGTGAGGGGTAAAAACACCTACATCAAATATTGACGGAGTGAAAATGTCCGGACAGGTCTATTACGAAGATATAGAAGTCGGGAGTGAGATACCGGCACTGGTAAAATACCCGACCACCATGCAACTGGTGAAATACGCGGGGGCTTCCGGCGATTACTACCAGATACATTACGATAAAGACTTTGCCGTCGCTAACGGGCTGCCGGGCGTCATCGTACACGGGTGGCTGGCGCTCTCTTTTCTGGGTCAGATGTTAACCGACTGGCTCAGTGAGGAGGGTACCCTCCTCAAGCTGAGCGGCAGCTACCGGGGCATGAACAAAGTCCACGAGGATATTATCTGCAACGGCAAGGTGACCAAAAAGTACGAGGAAGACGGCCGGAACCTGGCCCGGGTGGAAATCTGGGCGGAGAACCCGGAGGGTGATAAGACCGTCACCGGCACGGCGGTTGTCGCGCTGCCTTCACGGGGCTGACCTGCCGGTTTACGGTCTAATCGTTATTTTCCAGAGCCTCAGCCACCAGCTCGCTGAGGTCCAGTGACTGCAAAGACTCTTCCACTCCTTTAGCTTTCAAAGCGTCGTCGAACATGGTCAAGCAGTAAGGACAGGCCGAAGCCACACATGAGACACCGGCCTCGACGATCTCATCTATCCGGCGCATGTTGACCCGCTTGTCCGGCTCTTCCTCCATCCACATGTGCCCGCCGCCTCCGCCGCAGCAGAAGCTGTTGGTCTTGTGACGCGGCAGCTCGACCGTGTTACCGCGTAAAGCCTTTAATATCTCCCGCGGTTCATCGTAAATGTAGTTGTAACGCCCCAGATAGCAGGAGTCGTGGTAGGCGGCTTTGCCGTCGACAGCTTTCTTAAGCTTCAGTTTACCCGACTGTATCAAATCGGCGATGAACTGGGTATGGTGCATTACTTCATAATTACCGCCGAACTGCGGGTATTCATGCTTGAGGCTGTTGAAGCAGTGCGGGCAGGTGGTCAAGATTTTCTTGACACCGTAGCCTTTCAGTATCTCGATATTCTGCTGGCACAGGGTCTGGAAGAGGTACTCGTCACCCATGCGCCGGGCCGGGTCGCCGCAGCAGGCTTCCTCGTCGCCGAGAATCCCGAAGTTGACTCCGGCCGCCTTCAGGACCTTCGCCGTCGCCCGGGCTACCTTGATATTACGGTCGTCGAGAGCGGCGCTGCAGCCCACCCAGTAGAGAATGTCGACATCGGCGTCATCGGAGATAACCCTGATATCCATATCCTCGCACCAGGTAGTACGCGTGGCCACGGTACCGCGGTAGGGGTGCCCGCGCGTGCCGAGGCTTTTCAGGGCCTCCTGGGCAGCTTCGGGGAACTGGCTCTTTTCCATAGCCAGGTTGCGGCGTAAATCAACGATTTTATCGATATGCTCGATGTAGACCGGACAGGCCTGCTGACAGGCGCGGCAGGTGGTGCAGTCCCAGATAACCTCCTCGGTGATAACCTCGCCGATCATTTCCTGGCGGGATTCAGCCGGTTTTAGTGAAATAAATCCCGGATAAACATCGTAAAGGTGGTTTTTGAGGTCCTGGATAACCTGCTTGGGATTGAGGTTCTTGCCGCTGAAGTAAGCCGGACAGGCATCCTGGCAGCGACCGCACCTCGTGCAGGCGTCCAGGTCAAGCAGCTGTTTCCAGTTGAACTCTTCTATTTTACTGACGCCGAATAACTCGGTTTTCTCGAAGTCTATGGGTGCCAGAGCTCCCCGAGCGCCCAGATTCCTGAAGAAGATATTTACCGGGTCCCAGAGAATATGGAAAAGTTTGGAGTTAATTAGAGCTACGTAGATGAAAAACCCCAGGGTAATGATAACGTGGAGCCACCACATCCCCATGTGCCAGCCCAGCAGTGTTGCCTGGTCGGCGCCCTGGAATGCCAGCGCGAAAACGTATCCCCCCGGCGACCATACCGTCCAACCGGGATTGGTCTGTAGTTCGGTAGCAGCGATACGGAATCCTTCAAGGATAAAGCCGGAGACAATAATCCCCAGGATTAGGAGCAGAACGATTAGGTCGTCACGCTTATTGTCGAGTCTCTCCGGTTTCTGAATATACCGGCGGACAAGAACCAGGATTACGCCGATGATAACGAATATTCCGAAAACATCGGCGAGTAGCGAGTATGCCAGGTAGACATTCCCCTCGAGGAAGTGAACGAGGTAATGGTTAATGAACTCCAAGGCAGTGGCGAGGAACAGCACGATAAAGCCGCTGAAGATGAGGAAATGTATCAGACCAGGATAGAATTCTCGTAAGCGCCAGTCTTTCTTATCGGCACCGAAGAACTTGCGGTGAACCAGGCCGTCGATAAAGGCAATTTTTAAAAAGTCGACGAAACGTCTGCCCGGCTGATTGCCACGATTAGCCGGCTGCCCAACCTTCCACCGTTTGTAATGGCGCCAGATGGCATAGATAACCAGCAGAACGGTAAGGGCCGCCAGCGTATAAAAAATCCAGGTAAACTCAATATTCCATAAAGATTCGCGATGTGGTTCCATAATCAAATCACCTTTCCAACTAAAGCTGTCCAGTCTCCGCATGCTCGATAGGGCGCACCGGTAAGGTCGTTCCAGGCATGTATTATCTCAAATCCGGCTTTTTGCAGTACCTGCCGGATTGTTTGAAGGTCATAGTCGTGAAACCAGTTGTTATATATTTTTACACTATCACTATCAATGATGATGTACTGGTCCAGCCAGACGTTGTCTTCCGGGTAGTCGTAGCCCTGCGTTAGTATCAGGTGCTTGTCCGGTCGCCAGAAACCGCCGTCGCTGACGTACCAGCCGTTTGCCTCACCGCTCTTCATTCTCAGTTCTCTGGTTGTCACGTCGAAAATAAGTAAGCCACCCGGTTTCAGAGCCCGGTGTAACAGTGCCAGCAGTTTATCTCTCTTTTCATCCGGGAAGGTGTTCATTTCAGCGTGAGTTTGTATAACGGCGTCGAATTCATCGGAGTAGTCGAGAGCAAAGAAATTTATAAGGCGAAATTCTATATTGAGGCCTTTTTCTTGCGACTGCGCAATTGCGTAATTGAGCGAGCGCCGGGAGATATCAACGCCGGTGACCTTCATCCCTCGGGCGGCCAGCCGAACGGAATAGAGTCCCGGGCCGCAGCCCAGGTCGAGAACCCTGTCCCCGGGCTTGAGTATACCAGTGGAGACCAGGTGTTCAACTTCTTTATCGATACTGGCATGATTGCGGCTGGCGGCGTCGTTGTCCGGGTTCAGGTGCGCCTCCAGCATACCCTTGGAGATATGCGGGTCATCCCAGAAGCGTGGTTCGCCCGGCTCGAAGAGATGCGGCTTTCCGGTGTGTTTTAATATAGTGTTAATGAGGTCGGGATTGGTTTCAGCCATACCAGAAAAGATTATATCATATTCTTTCAGATTTTTTGCATCTGGCGAATGGGTGGATACCTCATCCTTTTATCTCCTCTCCAACCGGAAACATGGGGAGACGCCACAACTATAACCGGCTGGAGAGGGGAGTAAGCAAAAGAGGGGGCAGGGGGAGAGTATTATAAATCACACAAAACCATATAGCCGACTACTTGACATTAGCGGGACTGAGATATAATATTTGATGCCTGTGATGAAAAAGTACGAGTTCATAGAACA
>CAZCZJ010000033.1:0-23703 GCA_964503235.1 uncultured Dehalococcoidaceae bacterium
TATATCCACTTGGCAAATTCCATACAACTTGTGTAACCTCATGAATCACCTCCCCTAGGTTATTCGAGATGTTTCCCAGATTTCAAGCGTAACACCCCAAGATGAACCTCACATGAATGGAATATGAATTTAGGAATAATTTTGGAGGTTATCTGAGAAATTATTGTTGAACTATTTATTTACTTCCTGTTCATCTTAAATTCATATTAATGTGGTATATTATGGGAGAAATTTCTGGTGAGGAGCTTGTCATGCGGATCCTGGTAATTGAAGATGATCAAAAGCTGTCTGATATCATTCGGCGAGGTTTATCAGAGGTAGGCTATGCTGTTGATACCGCCTATGACGGTGAGGAAGGCGAGGACCTGGCAAAAGTAGCCCCCTATGACCTGATTATTCTGGATATCATTCTGCCTAAAAAGGATGGCATCGAGGTATGCCTCGGATTACGGAAGCATCAAGTGAAATCGCGTATAATAATGCTCACCTGCAAAGATTCCATCGGTGATAGAGTCAAGGGTCTGGACAGCGGTGCTGACGACTATCTGGTTAAGCCTTTCGCTTTCGATGAGCTTTTAGCTAGGATAAGAGCTCTCTTGAGAAGAGAAATCAGTAGCGGCTCACAGATAATCGAGGTTGGGGAATTGAGTATGAACATATTGACCAGAGAGGTAAAACGAGGACAAAGGGATATTAAGCTTACCGGTAAAGAACACTCTATATTGGAATATTTCATGTATAATCCTAACATTGTTATTACCAGGAGAATGCTTGAAGATCATATCTGGGATTATTCACTAGAGAGCGAATCCAACCTGATAGATGTCTATATCCGGCGCTTGCGTAAAAAGATTGACGAAGAAAAAGAAGATAGCCTCATTGAAACTATCCGTGGGGTAGGCTATCGTTTGAAAGCCTGATGAAAATATCATTAAATATTAAATCAAGATTGGTGCTATGGTATCTTCTATTCGTGGCAGTACTTATCGTATCTTTAAGCGCGGCAGCCTATTATCTATTATCACGGGGACTTTACGAAAGAAATATTCATCCCTGGGATATGCGTATTGCCCAGACAGAGAAGATGGCTGATGGTATCAATATAATAACAGCATTCTCTGATATCGGTCAGCAAGACTGGGGTAACATGACAAGTGGTCCTGTTAAGACTGTAAGTTATAGTAGAGACGAACTCCTCGAGCTCATATCCGATGAAGGCACTATTAATATTGGGAATATTCTTATAGATAAATCCGCATTAGACAACCTCAATCTAGCAGAAGACGACAGTATTTGGTTTTATACTTATCTTACAGAGAATGATGATAACGTGGTGGTTGTTACATGGTCAACAAATGAGACGGAAGCAATACTTGGAACATTCCAGCAGGTACTTCTTATCATAATGCCTATAGCGTTGGTTTTATCTGGAATCCTCGGATATTTCTGCGTAAGGAGAGTCCTGCGTCCGGTGCAGGCTATTACCAGAACAGCCCGGGAAATAGAAGAGCAAAATCTGGATAAAAGGTTAGAAGTTCTTAGCAACGATGAGCTTGGACAGTTAGCTTCAACTCTAAATCACATGCTGGCAAGGTTGGAAGAGGCCTTTAGCAGGGAAAAACAATTTATTGCCGACGCTTCCCACGAACTACGCACGCCGCTGGCAGTTCTTCAGGGAGAGACTACCCTGTCGCTTAAAAAGGAGCGAAATATTGAAGAATATAAGAAATCCTTTGAGAATATCTCCCAAGAGACTGAGCACATGTCATCCATGTTGAAAAAGCTGCTATTCTTGGCTCGTTCTGAAGGCAATATGCAATTGGAATTCGATGAGGTGAATCTCAAAGATATCCTTACTGAATTGACGCCAGATATCGAGATCCTCTGCGAAGAGAAATCTATTCACTTCCAACTACACGCCCAAGATGATCTCATTGTGAAAGGATATGAGATAGAGCTAAGGGAACTATTTCTCAATCTCCTCGACAACGCAATCCGCTATACCCCGCAGGAAGGAAATATATCGATCACCCTAAGTCGTAAAGGCGACAGCGCGTGTGTCGCCGTGAAAGATACTGGTATCGGAATTCCGGAAGATCATATCAAACATATCTTTGAACGTTTCTACCGGATTGACAAATCACGGCCACGCGTTGAGGGAGGCGCTGGTCTAGGTCTAGCCATATGCCGAAGTATTGCCAAGCTTCACAAAGGTACTATTGAGGTTGAAAGCAAAGTTGATGAAGGCAGTACTTTTTCAGTGTATTTACCTCTTGTCAATAAATGATAATTCAGCACAGTGCTGGTAGTGAGTAATAATATTCCATAGCCGCTAAAAGCCTTACTTATCTAGGAGGCTGTTTCTTATTGTTTTTTCCTCTCTTTATGGATAACAAAACGTCACTTTGTTACCGGTCAATCTAACAACATGTCTTACGCTCAAAACATAGTCAAGTTTTGCTACTAATTTTGCTACTAAATTGTTTCAAACACAGTCGAACATAATGGACATTTACACACAGAGTTGAAGTTAGGTCGATTAGTCATTTAGCTTCAAAAGTGTAATGCCTAAGCACTCATAACCCGGAGGTCGTCGGTTCAAATCCGACCCCCGCTACCAAGATAATTAGAGGCACGGTCATCGCGGCTGTGCCTTTTCGTTTGGCCTCCCTGACCGCCTTGGCCTCCTCCGGCCATCTCAGCTGCTTTCCTTTACGGCGTGGTCGGCCTTGCATGCCGCCTTCTTTTCCTTCGGCTGCTTCTCCGGCCGGTAGACCTTGGGGGGAAACATCACCAGCGTGTCCAGCCCGTAGTGGGCGCAGATGGCGTCCAGAACCAGGTCGTCCCAGCCGATGTTGCGCTCCTTCCTCAGGTTGTTGAGCAGCCTCAGCCCCTCCTCCGTCGTCCTCGCGGAGAATACGAAATGTTTCGCTTTCGCCATTTTCGTTACCTCCTTATTGATTCTCCGTGTATATAATGGCGCGTTTTTAGAGATTCGTACACGGTTGCCGGGGGCGTTTAGGGGCGTCTGCGGGCGATGTGGTCAGGCACGGGCTGAATGGTACAGACAGCACTCACCATGTCATCATTTTCAGCCTGGGATCTCAGATTCGTGCTTGTTTGGAAAAAGGCGTCGTCTAACTGGGGCTGAAAAAGCGGATTTTACCCTCTGAAGGAGTTGCCAGTCCTATTGGGTATTGTAACGGTAGAGGGCAGAGGTATAGGCATGAAGTGAGACATGAGTGACGGATGCAGCGTTTGAATTCACCATCAGTACTATATTGCTAGTAGGGCGCTGGCTCTAAGGGGTATGGCGCAACAGTATTGATGAGAGAAGATAGCATCACTCCAGCTCCTCTGCCACTTCTTTGAGGAGATCACGAAACCATGTTTTTTCCTTAGCCGCCTTAATTAGTAGTTTTTTCCATTCTTTCTTTGGTCCTGTAAACGTCGTCTGACTGCCCCAGACTAACCGTTCTCCTATTTGGCGGAAGTATCCAATTCTAATCCAATCTGGTCCATTTGGAAACCTAATAAGGTCTATAACATCCCAATATGGAACTCCGGTCGCTCCCGTACTGATCTTTACAAATGCTCTGTCTTTTAGTATACCTTCCCTTCGTCCCTCACTTCTTGGGAATTGGTAGGAAACCGGCTTGTCAATAGCATTTAGGATCTTTTTGATGATTAAAGAGTCGCCCGTCATAATATTATCCTCCTATTTGGTTATCTCTATTTGACATCAGGGCAAATGAGACAGTTATGTATCGCCCGCAAGCGCCACACCGCGAAACTGAATATTCATCTTAGTTTCTTAAAGTACTTTATATCTTCCTCAAGCGCACGTTTAAGCACAGTTTGCCTTTCAACACTTTGCATAAGTTGTGCACTCCTCACAGGGTCAGCATGAGCTCTCTTAGCGTACTCAAGGGCTAAGCGCATTGATTTTTTTGGCTCTTCAACACCTCTTGAATAATGTTGAAGTAGCCATATAATCTCTGAATAATTGTCTCTGAAAGCTGCAGCAATAAGAGTTCTTCTCTCTTCAGCAGGTAAGTCTACACTCCAACCAGCTTGCTGCAATTGATTAAGGGCCATGGAGTCCTCTCCAAGCACCTGCTCAAGAGGACTTGCTCCGCTACTAGCCCATTGGCGTTGTCTCATTTTTTTCCGGATCTTCCATTCAGCCTCCAGTCTCTTCTTCTCTTCCTTCTTAAGGTCACTCATGCCAGCCTCCTTTACCGACCAGTTTCGACAAACGCCATATTTCCCTGTCTCTGTCAATCTGATTACGCATAATATTCCCTCTGCATATTCATCTTATGAGTTGCCCTCCTCCACCAAGTAGTCCTTTTGTTATGGCTAATTATACAATCCTCGTCGCTTGCCAAACAAGGCGTACTTAAGCAGGGCACTTAGCTGAAAACAATGCCACCGCCAATAGGATGAGCCCAGATTCTCGCCGTGGTACACGTGGGGTATACCTGAACAAGCATCTTATAAGGTCTATGGATGGCGTGGGAACTACACCTCACAGGCTCACCGGCTAGCCCAGATTCTCGCCGTGGTTCTTATGGGGATAGCCTTACACCCGCCCTTCCTGCCCAGGAGCCTCGCCGCTAACTGGAAAGCATACCTCCAAGGTCAGGACGATAATTGTGATATACAACGTCCTTCTCTTTCTGACATAGCGCAGGCATGTTTAGAGAGGTGGATAATTCCGAGGGCCGAAAGATATCCAGAATACAACCAATGGTCTACAGATGACGCCAGAGCATTATTTACGCCAATTACTGAGTAGCCCCGCGTTATGCGAGCCTTACACCCCTCTCTCCCGTATCGTCCTAGCCAATACCGCAGGTAAATCGGTCGGTTCGCGCCAATAACCTTGGAGTTAACGGCGCTATCTCCTATTCACGGCCGATTTGGCGTAGAATCACGGGGGCGTGCGGCCCCCCGGACATGCGCTGGGCGTCTTTTTTACGGACTGCAATTGAAGATTATTTAGAGGATGAATTCAAATATTACACTGAAAACCCCGGATTCTCGCCTGGTGGCTCCGCCCCAGTAGGAAACCCGCGCGGGTGTCAGCGGTGAGGCGTATGGCACTCACCGGCGCCCAAAGAGTCCACATTCGCGACGTGGCGCTTGGTGCCAAGCCCTGGGGCAGGGCATACCAATGTAAATAATACCGTCTATTTTGAAACTGAATATAACTGAAAGGCGTTTTTTTACCTTTCGGACACGTTAGCGTCGTACTCTAGACTGTATCCGTCTTCCAGCCTTTTTCCGGTAGGCACTGATAAGCTCGTGACGGCCTACAACACCAAGCAGTTGCTGCTGGTTTTCCCGGCTGACGACGGGAATACGTGCCTCGGATTCCTCAATAGCTTCAAGGATTCTGTCCAGTGTCTGGTCAGGGTAAGTCACGAAAGGGTTATTGGTAACGACGTCACCAGCGGTAAGCTTGTTTTTAGAAGATATTGTCTCTAGGTGATGCGCGATATCGGTCTCGGTTATTACGCCGATAAGATTACCATTGTCATCAAGCACCGGAAAACCGTGATGCCCTGTCTTTTGGAAAACCTTGAGAAGTTGGGATATTGTCATTGTTGCCGGTAAAGTCGGATAATCCCTCGTCATCGCCTCTTTAACGGTCGTCGTCCGCAGTACATCGCCCAACTCCTCCTGCTCCAGGTCAACGCCGCGGCGTAGCAGCTTAAGTGTATAGATATTCTCGCGCTTTATTGCGCGGCTGAGCAGGGTGCTAATTACTACCGAAGTCATCAGGGGGAGGATAATATCATAGTTTCCGGTCATTTCAAAGATAATCAATATTGCTGAAAATGGAGCCCGCGCCGCGCCGGAAAACACGGCCGCCATGCCCACGATACCATAAGCTCCTGCCGATGCTGTGAGATCTGGAAACAGGCTGCCGAAAACGGAGCCGACAGCCGTGCCGAGCATGGCCCCGATGAAGAGACTCGGCGCGAAGATACCACCGCTACCGCCGCTGCCAAGGGTAAAGGAGGTAGCCGTTATTTTGAGGGCTATAAAAGCGAGTAATACCCAGAGAGTTAGTTCCCCGGACAGCGCCCTGGAGATACCTTGATAACCCACGCCGAGAAGGTCAATACTATAGAGCCCGATCGCTCCGACAACGAAACCCCCAAGGACAGGTTTGAGATACTCGGGAAATTTTAAGGAATCGAAACGGTCCTCACACCAGTAAAGGAGGTAGACAAAAGCCTGAGCGACCAGGGCTGCTAGAATTCCAAGAATGACATAGAAACCAAACTCCCAGCCGCTGACGATACCAAAGCTAGGTAGTGGAAAGGCACGCGTATTTCCAAGAAATGCTTGAGCGAGAAAATCGGCCACCACAGCACTGATAACAACGTATCCGAAGCGTCGCGTTACTACCCTACCTAGTATTACTTCTAAGGCAAAGAGGACACCCGCAATCGGGGCATTAAATGTAGCTGCAATACCACCGGCTGCTCCGCAGGCCACCATCACCCTGAGTGTTTCATCGGGCAGTTTGAGCCATTGCCCTATCGCCGAGCCTACTGTGGAACCTATTTGCACGATAGGCCCTTCGCGTCCCACCGAGCCGCCGCTGCCAATACATATGGAGGACGCCATCACTTTAACAAGTGCTACGCGAGGCCGCATTCGCCCACCCCGCAGCGCCACGGCCTCCATGACCTCAGGGACACCGTGTCCTTTAGTCTCCCGGGCGAAAAAATGGACCAGGGGGCCAACCAGCAGGCCGCCAGCTGCCGGTATCAAGATAATATAGTAATCACCAAGAAAGCTGAGGACATGGCTGCCACCATCGATAAAGAACGATTGGAAAGCATTTATAAGCCATCTGAAGACTACCGCCCCCAACCCTGATGCTACCCCAATCACAACCGCCAGAATCAGTCCCGCCATCATTTCTGATGACCGGAACCATACGGCAACATAGCTAAGTCTATTTAGGAGAGTTTTAACAGACATTGTTCATTCAATCTAGATATGGGATTCTTTTCGTATCCAAGTTTTGACGCAGGATAAAGATACTTAGAAAAAACGCCCCAAAATAAACCAGAATCACGGCCGGTGCTGCTATTGTAGCACCAATTGTCAGGTTGTCACGGAGGAGACACAATACCAAGAAAGCTATGGCAATGTATATACCAGCCAGTATTAAGCCACGCTTTAATTTGTGCGCGATCTCCTTCTTGGAACTCAAAATCTCTAAATCCGCCTCAGACTTTCCTGTATTCAGTATTACATATATCTTAGCACTAGGTATTGCAGGCTATCAAGAGTAATTTAATTCACTTGAGCGAATGTAGAAAATAAGATCGTTCGCACCAATAACCCAGGGGTTAACGGCCACTTCTGAATACGGTACCGACCAGCCCCAGAATTACCCCCGGTGTGGGCCCCCGGACACGCGCTGGGCGCCTTTTTTACGGACTACAATTGAAGATTATTTAGAGGATGAATTCACATATTACACTAAAAACACCAGATTCTCGCCTGGGGACTCTGTCCCTATAGGAAACCTGCGCGGATGACATCCGCGAGGCGTACGGCACTCACCAGCACCTAAAAAGCTCCGGATTCTCGACGTGGTGCTCCGTGCGATCACTCTGCGGGATAAACGCACAACCTTATCTGTCTCCTGCCGCAATCAACCCTAACCGGCAACATTCACTCTCTCGCTGGCAACTCCTGGCAACCACCCTATATGGAACAGCGGGTAACTTCCCGGCAACTCCTGTATAGGGTCATATCGATCCCTAATAGTGTGCATATGTTATATAAGAAAGTTGTCAGGCCTCTCATGTCATATGACATTTGACCGGCCACCGAAGAACGTGTAGGGTGGGGATGACAAATGGCGGGATATCGATGCCAGCAGAAACCCCGGATTCTCGTCTGGCGGCTCCGCTCCTATTCGTGGCTCGTAAGCAACTTCCCTGCGAGGCTTACGGTACTCCCCTCAGCGTTAATGAGCCCGGATTCGCGACATGGCGCTCCGTGCGGCCAGCCTGCGAAGGAAAACCCGTAACCCCGTCTATCCCGCGTCTGCGGCGATACCGACCGGCAACCGCCTGTCCCCCGCCCACAGCCCCTGACAACCGCTGAATAGGGAAACCCTGGCAACCGTCGGGCAACTGTCGCCGAAACGAATTTAAAAGTTGCCTGTATATATAGTGTGCATATGTTATATAGGAAAGTTGTCAGGCCTCATGCCATATGACATGTGAGAGAGCGGCCTCGAGAGCGTGTAGGGCCGGGAGCCCAAACGCCCGGCGTTACCCATATTTTAGAAAGGGCACCACAGCTTGACAATAAACTCGGTTAGTCATAGACTGTAGAAACCAAATCGGTCAGGAGGGCCATCCCGCGTGAAGTGCCCGAATTGCCAGGCTGATAATCGTGAAGGGGTTAAGTTCTGCGAACATTGTGGAGCAGTGATCGAGTTGGTTTGCCCCAACTGCGGAGCCCACGTTCCCCCAGACAGAAGGTTCTGCGGAGAGTGCGGCCAATCTCTAGCTGAACAAGCACCCAAATCCCCAAAGCCACGACCGAAGAAGCCCTCCGTCATCCAGCCCGCCTCCTTCGCCGAAGGCCGATACCAGGTAAAGAAGTTCCTCGGCGAGGGAGGCAAGAAGAAGGTCTACCTGGCCCACGACACGCTGCTGGACAGGGACGTGGCATTCGCCCTGATCAAGACCGAGGGCCTGGACGGCAACGCCCGGAAGCGCATCACACGCGAGGCGCGGGCCATGGGCAGGCTCGGCGACCACCCGAACATCGTCACCGTCCACGACATGGGGGAGCACGAGGGCCAGCCCTACATCGTCATACCCTTCATGGCCGGCGGCGACGTCGAGGGGCTCATCGAGAAGGCACCCGAGCACCGCCTGCCGCTGGACAGGGCGACAGACATCGCCAGGGCGGTCTGCAAGGGCCTGGTGTTCGCCCACTCCAAGGGCATCGTCCACCGGGACCTCAAGCCGGGGAACGTCTGGCTGAGCGCCGACGGCACCGCCAAGATAGGCGACTTCGGGCTGGCGGTGGCCGTGGACCTGTCGAGGCTGACCCAGTCGGGGATGATGGTGGGCACCGTATCCTACATGCCCCCGGAACAGGCAATGGGGGGTAAGGTATCCGAGAAGGCTGACCTCTATTCGCTGGGCGCCATGCTGTACGAGATGGTGACCAGCAGGCCTCCCTTCGTCGGTGATGACTCGGTGGCCATCATTGGGCAGCATATCAACACCCCACCTGTATCGCCCACCTGGCACCGGGCCGACTTACCCCCGGCATTAGAAACACTTATCCTGCAACTACTGGAGAAAGACCCTTCCAAGCGTCCATCTTCTGCTGCCGATGTCCTGCAAGCGCTGGAGTCTATTGACGCTGGCAAGGTAAATAAAGAGCCGATAAAAGAAGGAGTTGCCCCCACCGAGAATCCTCTCTATAGAAGGGTCTTCGTGGGCAGGGAACCGGAACTGAAGCAACTCCAGTCTGCTTTTGATGGTGCTGTGTCCGGACAGGGTGCCTTGATGATGGTGGTGGGTGAGCCGGGTATCGGCAAGACAGCCGTCTGTGAGCAGCTTTCAACCTACGTAACGTTACGCGGCGGTAAGACTCTCGTTGGCCACTGCTACGAAGAAGGATCATTATCACTACCTTATCTGGCATTTGTCGAGGCCATGCGCTCCTATGTTCTCAGTCGTGATATCAAAGACCTGCGGGAAGAACTTGGCACGGGTGCCGGTGATATAGCTCGTATCGTCTCCGAAGTAAGGGAGAAACTCAAAGTAAAACCAAGACCAAAGGGCGACCCGGAAGAAGAAAGGTATCGTCTCATGCAGGCGGTTACCGGCTTTCTGTCCAACGCCGCTAATGTCCAGCCATTACTCGTTGTTCTGGAAGACCTTCATGACTCCGATAAGGGCACCCTGGATATGCTGACCCATGTTTCACGCAACCTTACCGGGACGAGGCTTCTACTAGTCGGTACTTACCGTGATGTGGAGGTGGATCGAAACCATCCCCTATCTGCGGCGCTGGCCGAGTTAAGGCGTGTCTCTACCTACGGGCGTGTACTCTTGCGAGGTCTCAATGCCGATGAGGTCAGGCGGATGCTGGAGAGCATTACCCGGGAGGAGATACCCTGGAGCCTGGCCGAGGCGGTGCACCGCCAGACAGAGGGTAATCCCCTCTTCGTACAGGAGGTGGTGCGTTTCCTTGTCGAAGAGGGACTCATGAAACAGCAGGACGGTCAGTTGCGACCCACCAAAGACACCCCGTTGGAGATGAACATACCCGAAGGGCTGAGGGATGTTATCGGCAAGAGGTTGTCCTTACTCAGTAAAGAGTGTAATCAACTGCTTTCTATAGCCGCTGTCATCGGGCGGGAATTTGCCATGGACACGTTAAGAGCAATCTCCAATATTGATGAGGAAGTATTTGTTAACAGTCTTAAGGAAGCTGTCCAGTTATCGATACTTGAAGAACGCTCACAGGTCGGCTCGATTCGTTACCGTTTTACACATGCTTTTTTCCGGCAGACTCTTTATGAAGAGTTAATCGCCCCGCAGCGGCTGAAGCTGCACCAGCAGGTGGCGCGCACCCTGGAAATACAGTACGATAAAAGACTTGAGGAACACGCAGCCGAGCTGGCCGAGCATTTTTCGCAGTCTACCGACCCAGCCGACCTGAAAAAGGCCATCGAGTATGGCGAGATGGCCGCCAAACGCTCCCTGGACGTTTATGCCTATGGAGAGGCCGTGCGTCTGCTGGAGCAGGCCCTCAAGGTGCAGAAAGTATTGAACCCTGATGATGAAGAGAAAATATGTGACCTGCTTCTGGACCTCGCCGATGCGCTGACACTAGGTGGAGAAGCCAAACGAGCACTCGAGGCAGAACTAGAGGAAGCCTTCTCTCTGGCACAATCTATCGACGACGAAATCCGGACATCACGTACCTGCGAAAAGGCAATCTTGGATATGATGTATACCAGCGACATATCTATCTACACACTGAGTGGCTCGGAACTCGCCCGGTGGGTAGAGCGGGCTGACTGCTGTGCCAAGCCGGACACGATTACCCGTGTCATGGCCAACCAGGGTAAGGCGATTTCCAAATATATGACCGGGCTTGCAACAGGTAAGCCTGGACTTGTGAAAGAATCGGCCCAGTCGTTTATCGATAATGTTGAAATGGCCAAACGGCTCAATGACCCGGAAATATTATGGATCGTCGCCTGTTCGGTCTTCATATTTGTATCAGGGCCACGGCACATGAGGGAAAGGCAGCTGCTGGCAGAAGAACTCGCCGGGCAGCCACGCGCAGGAATCACAACGCGAATCCTGGGTACGGGGCTTTTAATGGTCGCGTACGTCCTACTTGAGTCGGGACAGCGACAAATTGCCGGCGATATCTACCACGAATGCCGGGGAATCATCGAGCGCAGCGAACAGACCAACCTGTGGTTTATGATATCAGGACTTAAAGGTATGCTGGCTACCATAGACGGACGACTTGAAGAAGCAGATGAAGCAGGCAGACAAATACATGCCCGGGGTCAGGAACTGGATTTCATCAACTATGCCGGCATACAAGAATATTATGGCTGTAGTGGTGCCCGAGTATGGCTTGGTAAAACCGATGAGGTTATCAACTTAATAGGAAGTTTTGCCAATATTGAAATACTTGGCGGCTCATTTTTAGCAATCAACAAATCTCACGCTGAAATAATCGAATATCTTGACAGGACTGTCGTGGCACGTCCCGGCATCGGTACGCCAGATGATGAAACCCCGACTGTTTTAGATGTATCGAACCTGGAAGTCGCAGTCCTTGTACGGCATCATAAGGCCGCCGAACTACTCCTGGACCGTTTGAAGGAGGCTAAGTCTTTTCTAACCATCCTGGGTTATCTATCCTGCCCTGCTCGCCACCTCGGCGGGGCGGCCGCTTTATTGGGAAAATATGATGAAGCCCGTCAGTACTACCAAGAAGCCATCAAGATCTGCACCGAGATGCCCTTCCGACCGGAGCTGGCTCTCAGTAGACTGCAGCTTGCCGAGTTGCTGCTGGAGCACTACCCCGATGAGAAAAAGGAAGCCCTGGAGCACCTGGACTTCGCCATCAAGGAGTTCCGCGAGATGAAGATGCAGCCTTCTCTGGAGCGGGCGCTGAGACATAAGGACATACTGAAGGCATAGCCCCCTTCTGAAACAGGATGCCGCGGCAAGCTCCTAAGCTAGTGGCCACCGTTCATGGGCGCGTACTTCCCGTGCTCCTCGTGCATCTCCCCCGTGCTGACGTGCCTGTAGATGTCGGCGGTTATCCCGATGCTCGAGTGCCCCAGTATCCTGCCGACCACCTCCAGCTTGGCCCCGTTCCTCAGCATCTCCGTCGCTTAGAAGTGACTCAGCCCCGTCTCTCATATTCATGGACGCGCACATCAAGAATCCGTGCTTCCGGCAGGATAAGCGAATAGATTATGCCTCGCCTACGCTTTAAAGAGCCCCGTTTCGCGTTGTAACGCTCCACTGGTGGGTGGCGATGCCCCTATTTCTCCAAGCGGCGGCTGTCAGACATCGGCCCGTGCCTGTCCACCTCTTCCCTCATTTCCGCCATGTCGGTGTGGCGGTAGACATCGCCCGTTATACCGACGCTCGCATGGCCCAGTATCCTCGAGACGACCTCCAGCTTCGCCCCGTTCTTCAGGGCAATTGTGGCGAACAGGTGCCTCAGGGAATGCGGCGTGAATGGTTTGACTCCCGCCCTCCCGCAGGCGCGCTTCAGGGTCTTCTCGGCGTTGTGGATTTGCCAGTGCTTTATCTTCGCGCCTTCCCCGGGGAAGAGGTAAGGCGATTCCGAAACGTGCCCTTTCATGTACCTCGCGAGGTTGGCCGCGACAGACTCGGACAGCGGCACGGTGCGGGGCTTGTTTCCCTTGCCGATCACGCTGACCGTCCTCGCCTCCAGGTCTATCTTTTCATTCTCGATGGAAGCCGCCTCTGAAACCCTCAGGCCGGTCTCCATCAGCAGCACGATGGCCATCCTCATCTTGTCGGCGTCATTCTTCCGCGCCCACCCGCCTTCGGCCATCACCTTCACGACATCATCCAGCGGTGGAACATACTTCTCCGTCTTGGGCACCTTGATGCGCTCCAGTTCGGCCGTGATGTCCTCAGGCCAGAGCCTCTCTTTGTACAGGAACCTGAAGAGCGAGGTGACGGACTTCTGCATGCCCTTGACCGCAGTGGCTGAAGTCCCATTCTCAAGCTGGGCAACCAGATACTCCCGCGCGTCCATCCTCGTGGGCCTGGGGCAGGCGTCGAGGAACTTTGAGGCATAGTACAGGTACATATTGATGGTGTTCTCAGACTTCCCTTCCAATTTCATCTTCGTGACCCACTTGTCGATGTTGCCCGCTGGCAGGGCGTAATCGGTCGTCACGCTGGCGCCAGCTTCCTTACGCCAGGTCTCGACGAGTTCACCCACGATCCTCTGCTTGTCGGGCGGTAACCTCTTAAGAAGTTCGATTATTCTATCCAGTTCTGTCATCATCTTCTCCTCCCCTCACTAATATTATAGCGCGTATCTTGCCGGAAGTACGCCTCGTTTTGTCCGAACCGACGGCCCGGAGGTCGTTGGTTCAAATCCAACCCCCGCTACCAATTTTTAAAGCTAGAATCCCTCGAATCATAATAATGGATTCGGGGGATATTTCTTTCTTGCTAACCTTTTGCTAACCGTTGGTTTAGAGTGTATAGCTAATTAACGTGAATCGAGGCGATATCGAATTGCATTTAGGATGTTCAAATAGTCATCATATCCAACGGCTTGCGTGGAATAGCTGGAAGCACGGAATAATCCGCTATATTTATTAAGTATATTTGTAGCTCTAGCCAATAGTTCAGAAATGTCATTATAGGTAATGTTATACTCTTCTGTGACATCTATATTATTAACCACATTTGTAGCAGTCTTATGAGCGAGAATATTATGTCTCCATATAATGAACTTCTTTACTAAAGGATTTCGGGTATTAATTTCGGATATGTGTTGATTTAACTCCTCGATATCAGGTTTTCTAGCGGTTTCTGATAAACTGTCCACAAAAGGATTATCTCTGAGCCTTTCTCTAAAACTGTCAACATCAAAAATTTCTAAATTGGCCTTAATTGTATCGAGTAGATTAAATAGGCTTAATGATTTTGTATTTGTGTCATATATTCGGCATAATCTTAGTAGAGTAGAATCTACAAGAGCTTTTCTAGTAATTCCCCAGAAGGTTCTTGATTGGTTAAATTCTCTATGATAATTTTCTATGTTTTGATTTAGGTCTTTGTATAATTTGAAATATAATTCTCCATCAATTATATCTCCAGCTAATGCATCTAAAAGATTATTGAATTGTTCCGCACTTCGTATTTCTATTTTCATAACAATTTCTATTGATATTCTATATAATTCTATTTTTACTATATAACACCTCATCAAACCGTTTAGCAGCTGCTTCCTGTAATCCCGGTGCTACATGGCTATAAGTATCTAATATTCTACTTTGCTAAACCTCTCTCCATCCCCTCCCTACACTCCTTTTTATCCGGACTCGGTATCCAGTCAACACAGCAATCGGGCTTGACTGGTTGTATACCGCAGGCGTATTTACTCCCGTGTTTTCTTAGGAATACGCAGGCGCCGTTTATTTGACGTATCGGGAAATAGTTCTGATAGTCCGGCCCCTCCCCGGCGTAGCGCTGGTGCCAGGTATCAATAGTAATGCCCAGATAGGTATTGATACGCCGAATCTCTTCGGGGCTGGCGAAGGCGGGATGTTGAGTACAACAGTTGCCGCAGCGTAAACAATCCATTCGATTATCCCTGGTACGAGACTGACTTCTATAAACTGTCTATTTTACGATATTGCTTATCTGCTTGAACTTGTCCCCGCTGGCAATCTTGAGCAGCTCGAAAAGCGCTGTTTCCATCGTGGTCGGGGCGATTCCGGCGGAGCCCATTTTGAAAAGCGAGACCATCTTGTTTTCGGGGTCGCGGGAAGAAACACAGTCGGCCACCACCTGGACTTCGTAGCCGGCCTGGCTGAGGGCTGCCGCCGTCTGGTACACGCAGATATGGGCTTCGATACCGCAAATCAGCACCTGTTTCCGGTTGGTCGCTTCGAGCGAGTCATTGAACGACTCCGCGTCACAGCAACTGAAGCAGGTCTTTTCTATCGGCTTCACATCGGGCAATAACTCGGCGATTTCCGGCAGAGTCGGCCCCAGTCCTTTGGGATACTGCTCGGTGAGGATTACCGGAATATCCAGCACCTTCATCCCCTGGATAAGCTTGACGACCTGCCGTAATAACTTCTCCTTATCATGCATGACGGGGAACAGCCGTTCCTGGAAGTCGATAGCTACCAGAACGGTATTTTCCGGGTTGAGTACGTTGGGCTTGCTCATGAAAAATTACCTTAAAGATGCACTAATGAATGCCGGGTTTTCATACCGGCTTACACAAACAGTATAGACTCGCTTCTTTTTTAAGTCAAAAACAAGAATGAATATTCCGGGAGAGTGGGACAGCCTGAAAATGGTGAAATATTTGTATCTTTGAGATAAAAGTCATAAATATTTGACTCCTTTTATTATTGTTTCATGTAGTACCGCAGTCACATATTGTAGAGAAAAAGCGACAGGTAGTCGAGTCAACTCCCGGGAACTAATTAATCCTGACTATTTTACTATTGCAAATATAAAATTTCCATTATATAATATGCGCAGTGGTTTTCAGTCTAGGTTATCATATGCAATTGAATTACTTTATCCCGATCCGATTACGGATGACCTTAGCTCTGACCAACTAATGAAGAAAGGAGGTCATCCGTTGAGTTTCGAGGACAAGACACTTACCTGTGCCGATTGCGGGAGCGAGTTCACCTTCACCGCCGAGGAACAAGAATTCTTTCAATCCAAGGGTTATACCAATGAGCCCAAGCGGTGCCTACCTTGCCGTCAGGCACGCAAAGCCGAGCGTTACGGTTCCGGTGGTGGGTACAGACCCCGCCAGATGTTCGCCGCGGTTTGTGCCGAATGTGGCAAGGATACCGAGGTACCTTTTGAACCCCGCGAAGGCAGGCCGGTTTATTGCAGCGATTGCTTTACTAAAATAAGAGATAACCGGTAATTACTGGTGACTTACTAGTATTAAATATAGGCTAGGGAGTATGGACAAAGTCGTGTAAAAGCGCTTACGTGCTCTCTAGCCTGTTATTTTATCCAGAAATATCTTAGCCTAACCGGTATACAGATAAAGCGGGTCTTCATCCGTGATTATTCTCGGCTGATTTGTCAGGGCGTTTCTTAAAAACAGGGGCAGGGAGAACATCCCCAGATGGGTTATTCCGTCGTATAGTTTCAAAGCCGTTAGCGACCGCTGCGAGATACGTTCGTTTATTTCATCAATGGTAAGTTGCCCGGGGTTATATTTTCTTGAGGCAATGCAGAAACCCCAGGGACCTCCGAAACAGGGTACATCTACTTCATGGGTAGTAACTATCGGAAAAACGCTGTTAAGCGTGTTGTTTACGGCAGTTAAATTTAGAAGTTCGTTAAAAGATGCGGAACCGGCCTGGACGGCAATCAGTCCTTCGTCATTAAGCCGGTCGGATACTATTTTATAAAATTCGCGGGTGTAAAGTCGGTAAGCCGGGCCTTCTTCAATAGGGTCCGGCAAATCAATGACGATAATGTCGAACTCTTCAGTGGACTTTTCCAGGTATTCTCGGGCATCAACATGATATAACTCGGTGCGTGCGTCAGCGAATGCTCCACGGTTGTGGTCGGGCAGATATTTCTTAACGAGGGCTATTACCTCCTCGTCTATGTCCACCATTACCGCCCTCTTTACGGTATTATGAGATAACACCTCCCGGAGAGTGGCGCCTTCGCCGCCCCCGGCGATAAATACTGTTTGCGGATTAGGATGAGTTATCATCGCCGGATGGACCAGTGCCTCGTGGTAGATAAATTCATCCGCTTCGCTGGACTGTATTTTACCATCCAGCACCAGGCATAGACCGAAGCTGGCGCTGCGGACTATCCGGACGGACTGGTATTTTGTCTGCCCGGTATAGAGTACCTCTTCGAGTCGGTGCAGCAGGATGAAGTCTTTATTTATGCTATCTTGTAGCCATTTATCAGGGTCAATATCCATAACTATATCCGTGTTTTACACGGTTACCAGAATACCTCTCTGGATTTCTCTCGAATAGTGATTTTTAGCCTCGAGCTTCTCTACCAGCGTTTCGGACGCTTTTTCGGGTTTTACCGTGGTGCCGCAGGTAAAAATATCGACCGCAGCATAGGCGAATTCCGGCCAGGTATGAATAGAGAGATGGGACTCGGCGATAACCACCACACCGCTCACTCCCTGGGGACTGAAGCGGTGGAACGACTCACCGAGAACCACGGCGCCGCAATTCACCGCCGCTGATATCATTGCCTCCCTGAGAAAGTTAAGGTCGTTCAAAACCTCCCGGTTACAATCCTGGAGCTCAATCAGTAAATGTCTTCCTAGTGCATTCAATCACCTGCCCCCCTTATTAAGATTTTATAGCACCTTGCCGTTGGCGTGTTCCCGGTGTCTATGAGACAGCAAGGAGAATTGTATAATATATTGATTATTTATATCAATAGCTTACTAAATAAAAAATCCCAGAGTAAGACAACCACCCCAGGACCCTCCTCAACTCTCCGTTGTTAAGAGATGAGGAGACACGGTAAATCGTGGACACCAATCGGTCTAAGTTATATTTTCACATCCTTTCTATCTCGCGTTAGACTAATGCTTTGATGTCGAGGTTCTGCTTCACCATCTCGGCAAGTATCGGCAGTTTATTCTCCTGGTCCAGTTTAGCCTTGCTCAGGGCATCTTCGATGATGGCTACTATGTCGTCGGTCTCTGTTTGGGTCGAAATTATCGGAATACCCCGTATTTCTGCTTTCTGGAGGACATTATATATCGGTGCCTCACCGTTGCCACTGAGGACAAGACACCTGGTAGGGGTTTCCAGTGCGGCCAGCTGCATGTCCGGGCGGTCCTGTCGGATGATGGCGGCTTTATTGCTCTTCCGCCAGAAGTAGTCCAGACCGGAGTCGACTACCATGGCTCCCAGCATATAATTGTCCACCAGTTCCGCCGATTTCTCGGCACTGTTCAGTATTTTCCCTTTGGTATTTTCCGCCAGTTCACCCACGGTCATCGCCAGCAGGGCTCTATTTTCCGGGATGACTCCCAGCACGTTTATCCCCACCGCCCCGAACTCGGCCCCGGCTTTTTCACCGGCGGATTTCAGCTGACTCTGAGGTACTTTGTTGATAATAACACCCGGTAAGCTGTCGCCAAAGCCTTTATAACTGTCTATAAAGTCGGATGCTTGTCCGGAATAGGTTTCTACGGCAATGGCTTTCGCTTTCATCTCTTTAGCGGCGCCGTAAGTGGCCTGACTGACGCTATCCCCGGCATCGGGTCCCAGCGTGCCTTCTACTAGGACGACATCCATGCTCTTGATGATATCGGGTGCTTTTACATCATCGGATATCCCCAGGACTCGTCTCATGAAGATAGCGTCGCCGTCGGCATCGCCTTTACCCGAAGCGAGGGGTTTCAAATATCCCACCTTTTTACCCTCTGCCATCAGGTACTTACCCAGACCGGCACAAATAGTGGTCTTACCCGCCGTTTCTTCTACAGAGACTATGTATATTACGCCCAAGTTGCACCCCCGGCTGTATTTCTCTTCAATAAAATGAGCCAATATATTATAATCTTTTACGGCAGATTCGTAAAGGGGTATAATCTGAATGCGTTGTATTATAAAAGATGAGCGGGAGAATCGTATTTGAAAGATAAACTTGTTTCTATCTACAAGTGGGAGCATTTCTGGTTTTGCCTTCTGATTCTCGTTACCCTTGTCATGCATTTCAGCATCATCTCGAATACCTATGATCATATTCTGGATGAAACTCATTACATTAATGATGCCTATAATATAATCGAGAACCACGAGACCGCGCGCCTGGAACACCCGCCTTTAGCCAAGCTCTTTATAGTTACCGGCATCCATATCTTTGGTGATAATCCCTGGGGCTGGCGGTTTTTCTCCATTGTTTTCGGCACCGCCACACTTGTCTTTTTCTATTTTCTCTGCCGTCGGCTGGGGATGTCATGGATGGCGTCCAATCTGGCGACCACGCTGCTGGCTTTTGAAAACATGACCTTCGTTCATGCCAGCATTGCTATGATAGATGTCTATTTTGTTACCTTCATGGTGGCTTCATTTTTCTTCTATATAAAGATGAAATACGTCACCTCGGGAGTGATGGCAGGTTTGAGTGGTCTTGCCAAACTGAACGGTGCCCTGGCCCTGCCGGTTATCGGGGTGCACTGGTTGTTCAGCCGCCAGAAACGCTACTGGTGGGTTATCCTTGTCTTTTTATTTGCCGTGCTTACTTTCTTAGTTCTGATGATGGCATTCGATTTAGCCATTGTTCAGGACGTTTCGAAAGTCGAATCGCCCACCGACCGGATAGCCTTTATGATGAAACAGACCGGCAGCCTTACTTTCGAAACGGTGGAACATCCTTCCGAAAGCCGTCCCTGGGAATGGCTCCTGACGTTTAAACCGATGCCTTTCCATTACAATCCTAATTATGTCGGAGGTATCAGCCCCACTGTCTGGGTATTTATTATGCCCACGTTCCTCTTTCTGGTCTGGAGGGCGATTAAGCGAGACGAGGCGGGGCTTTTCGGGGCGGCCTGGTTCTTCGGCACTTTTATGCTGTGGATACCGGTTACTTTTATTACGGACAGGGTGAGTTATATATATTACTTCTACCCGACCATCGGGGCAATCTGTATCGGACTGGGCATATTCTTGGGGTGGTTGGTCGATATTTTCAAAAAGAGAGGTTCCGGAAAGCTCAGGTGGGTATTCCTTTCGATAGTTATCCTGTACCTGATGGCTCATCTCACAAGCTTTATCATAATGTCACCGCTCTTTCCTATAGACCTTGGCATATTTCAAATATTTTATTAGTTCATTATGACCGAGTAGATATATTTTATATCCCGCATTATAATTATCTATAGGTCAACTATGATAATATCCGGGTGCGGGGGAGTCATGCATGAGGCTCTGCTTTATGAGAAGCTACCGGACTCTAGGGTAAGGTGTAATACCTGCCAGTGGCGATGCCGGATTAATCCGGGGAAGTTCGGCGTTTGCGGCATGTACCAGAACCAGGAAGGTACTCTTTATAATCTTAATTACGCCAGAGTATCTTCGGTGGCGGCCGACCCTATTGAAAAGAAGCCCCTGTTCCATTTTTATCCCGGTACGCTTTGCCTGTCGCTGGGAACGCTGGGTTGCAACTTTCACTGTAAACACTGCCAGAACTGGGAGATTTCTACGGCAAATAGCGATTCGCTGATACATGGTTGCCGAGAAATCCAGCCGCAGACTTCTATAGACCTCGCCAAGCAGTATAAATGCCGCGGGATATCCTGGACATACAACGAACCGGTAATATGGTTCGAGCATACGTTTGATTCCGCCCGACTGGCCAAAGAGAGCGGATTGTATACGGTTTATGTTACCAACGGGTACGCCACCCAGGAAGCTCTGGATATGATAGGACCATACCTTGATGCCTGGCGGGTTGATATAAAGGGCTTCACCGATGAATTCTATAAAACGCTATCCGGGGTACCTCGATGGCGCGGAATCCTGGAAGTTACACAGAGAGCTAAAGATAAGTGGAATATGCACGTTGAGGTGGTCACCAACATTATTCCCACGATGAATGATGACGACGAACAACTTACGGGAATCGCTGACTGGATAAAGGATGAGTTGGGCGAGTTAACGCCCTGGCACGTGACCCGTTTTCACCCGCAGCACCGGATGAAGAACCTCCCCCCGACCCCGCTGGAGACAATTGAGAGAGCCTGCGAAATAGGTAAAAAAGCCGGGTTGAAATTCGTCTATGCCGGTAATGTACCGGGTCATTCCAGTGAAAGCACGATATGCTATAGCTGCGGGAAACTAAACGTAGAGAGGTACGGTTACCAGACCGATGTGAAAGGACTTGATGGCTCCCGGTGTCGGTTTTGCGGGGCGGAGCTTAATTTCAGGGTATCCGACTCTAAGGAGGGGTAAAATGATTAGGAATCCGGTTGTTGCCGGACAGTTTTATCCGGCTTCGGCAGAAGACCTCAGGGAAATGATAGCGCAATTAACGGATGTGAAGGCTGAAAAAGAGGAAGTAGTCGGACTGCTGGTACCTCATGCCGGGTATATCTATTCCGGACGGGTGGCCGGCGCTACCATCTCCAGGATTAAATTCAAAGAGACCTTTATCATCATCGGTCCCAGCCATACCGGTCTGGGTAAACCCTACAGCGTTATGACCGAGGGCGTTTGGCGAACACCTCTGGGCGACGTGGAAACGGATACCGAACTGGCCAAGAAAATAGTAAAGGTATCCAAATACCTCCGGGAGGACGACGGCGCTCAGGAGGGCGAACATGCCGTCGAGGTGCAGTTGCCCTTCCTCCAGTATTTCAGGTCGGATATCCGCATCGTCCCCATCATCCTGGCTTACTCCCGGGCCGATGTTTATAAGGAAATCGGACGCGATATCGCCCGGGCGGTAAAAGAGTTGGACAGGGAAGTCGTAATTATGGCCAGCGGTGACATGACCCATTACGAATCGCAGACAGCCGCCAGCGAAAAAGACCACCTGGCGGTAGAAGCTATGCTGGCGCTTGACGAGGACGAGCTTACACGACGCTACGAGGCCCATAACATCACGATGTGTGCTCACGGTCCGGTGGTGTGCCTTATCTCAGCAGCTAAGGAGATTGGGGTTTCCGGCGCGGAACTGGTCAAGTATGAGACCAGCGGGGATACCACCGGTGATTACAGCGCGGTCGTGGGTTATGCCGGCGTTATCTTTAAGTCTACGATGCACCCGCTGACGGCGCTGGCCAGGGAAACGGTGGAACTCTATGCGAAGGAGGGCAAAACACCTTCACCACCCGCCGAACTCACTGCCGAGATGAAACAGCAGGCCGGTGTCTTCGTGTCCATACATAAGAAGGGCGCTCTGCGGGGCTGCATCGGCACTTTCGAGCCGCAGCAGAAGAACGTCGCCGAGGAGGTTATCACCAATGCCGTCAGTGCCTCCACCCGAGACCCCCGTTTCCCCCCCATCGACGCCGGTGAGCTTAAAGAGCTCGACTACAGCGTCGACGTGCTGACAACCCCCGAGCCAGTCGACGATGTCAGCCAGCTTGATCCGAAGAAGTACGGCGTCATCGTCGAGGCAGGCTGGCGGCGGGGGCTGCTCCTGCCCGACCTCCAGGGTGTGGACAGCGCCGAGTACCAGATAGACATCTGCCGCCAGAAGGGCGGCATAGAGCCCGACGAACCGGTGCAGCTCTACAGGTTCGAGGTGAAGAGGTATAGATAGGGGAGGTAAAGAAAGATTTTTATCTACCTTACCCCCTGTGTCCCCCTCTCCTGACGAGGTGTCACAGGAGAGGGGGAAGAAATGGAAGAGGGGCTGACGTCCCTCTTAGACGCCCTGTTTGGGGGGTGAGGAAGGGGAAATTAAGTATGAAAGAGCTAAGAGAGAAATTATCGTTTTGGAGCGTTTTAGTATTAATAGTAATCATAGTTACAAGTTTCGTTATTACTAGCTGTGATAGCATAGCAAATTGGGGAAATAGTAGTGATACTAATCCTTCAGCTTCTATAGATAATAAGACCATTCTAACTACTAGTAAGACTATTATAATTACAACGACTACTGACACATCAGACTATGCCGACCTATTCAACCAATATAGGCAAGACAATGGACTAAAACCCCTATCTTTCACCGATGACCTAAATGAGGTAGCCAAACTACGGCTAGAGGAGTTAAAAACGAATTTCAGCCATAGTAACCAAGAAGGATATAACCAACATCTCGCAGAAAACATAGTCATGGGAATCTCAAGTGACCGACAAGCGTTATCGGTGTGGGATAATTCTTCGGGACATAGAGCCAATATGCTAAATAGTAGCTATACGTATACGGGTTACGCATCCGGAGGAGGCTACGCAGTTCAATTGTTCACTTCATATCCCACCGTAAATGGGGAGCCACAGCTACCCCCGGGATGGCATTGGACAGATTAATATATGAAACGGGGATTGTTACAACCCCTGGCCGGGGGTGGATAAATACGATTAGATGAAATATTATAATAAACGAACTAAAAATATTACAAAATATAATTAGTGATACGGGATAGTTAAAAGGTCATGTAGATAATTTAAAAAATTAGTAGTAAACTTAAGAACACAGTAATATAAGATAAAAAGGAATTAGTAAATGGCGGATGGAAACGGGCACAAGTCCGGCTTTGAAGAGGCAGCTGAGTGCGATGAGAGCTGCGAAAACTGCGAGGTGCAGGTTACCAACTGCTGCCAGAGCTGCGGCATGCCGATGAACTCCGCGGCGGAATACGGCGGCGGCAATACGGAGAATAATTGTTGCGTCCACTGCTGTCACGCCGACGGCAGCCTGAAGAGTTATGACGAGGTGCAACAGG
>CAZCZJ010000034.1:0-22186 GCA_964503235.1 uncultured Dehalococcoidaceae bacterium
GAAAATCCAAATCAGACAACCTGCCGGATATTGTTATACGGTATCGGCTCCGACAAGCGTCTGGCCTATGAGGAGAAGGTACTGCTGGATATCTGTAAGGAGTATGGTACCACCTTTGCTAAGGCAAGCCGAAGGACCACTGACGAGACCCATTTCATGTCCGCGGATGCAATCGTTTCCAACCTTGCCGGGGGAAGGTTCACTTCTGTTATTTTATTCGAATCTCTGGACCATGGTTACAAATGTGCCGATATTGTTAACGTGAATACCAAGAAGCATGTACCACCGGTACTGGATGATTACGGAACTACAAACTGGTTCCTCCCCTTTGAGATGTGTCACATATGCAAGCTGGAATGTCTCCGTTTCGCCTCGGTAGAGGATGCCGGTGAACTGGCTTTGCTGATGGACGATTGCCATAAAGATTTTGTAGACGTAGGAGCCTTCCCGGTAAGGCCCGCGGCGGAACGATACGGACCGAAGTGGGAAAACTACCCTGAAAAGACCCGGAAGTTTAAAGAGCTACTTGACCCGAATAACCTCGCTCCCCCGATTACTTAAAGCGGGACCGGGTAAAACAATTGAATAAGGGCTGAGGCAGGAGATAGATACCCTGACCGGTCAAGATATTACCTCCTGTATTATAAATGTCGCTAATAGCCTTATGATATGCAGAAAGAACGCCACAAGGCTATTAGCGATACTTTTTCTTTACCTGTCTATCGAATAGTATTATTTATTATTCTATCTTTCGTTACGATTATAATAATAACCAAATATGATGTCGTGATCCGTTACTTCCTTTATCAGTTTTTACTAAAAAGGTACTTCTCTCCCATAATTTACACAAGATTCTTCAACACTTACGAAGGAATAATGGCTGACAAAAGTAACACGTTGATATATCATGATGTGAAATTTCACCTGTGAAATAACTATTTAGTTCTTTTCTAGATTTTTAATCAGGTTATACTACCAAGTAGTTGACTTTTTTACAACATAAGTATATAGCCTCTCCAAGTCCATATGCTTTCACGTAATATGTTACTCGTGGATTCTACAAAATTGATTATCAGACAAAAGGTTATATTGAAATAAAGTGAATAATAGTGAGGTGTGTTATGTTTGAATTTTACTGAACTAGTAGCTTCTCAATTGCCTGCTCAAGGACAAATAAGGAGGATGAATTGAAATGAAACGATTCATTATGGCATTAGTCATCACGGTTTTAGTGGCAAGTATCTTTTTAGGTGGCTGTGGTGACAAGAAAACAACTGGTGGCACCTTGCGTATGATCACTCCGATGGACCCCACTGTCCTCGGTTACCCGCCGCAGTCAGCCGGTAGGGCAACATATTTCCAGTACTGCTGCCTTGAAAGACTGGCGATATATGCCCCGGACGTGTGGGAGAATCAGGACTACCAGGGTATTCTGGCTACTTCCTGGGAGCATTCAAATGGAATGAGAACCTGGACCTTTCACCTCAGGGAGGGCGTAACGTTTCATGATGGCACGCCCTGGAATGCCGAGGCAGCCAAATGGATGGCGGACCTCTGGGTATTAGAGGGTACATCATCTACGTTCAATGACATGATATCAGCGGATGTTCTCGATGAATACACCATACAATACAATTTCAATGATCCCAAAAATACCTTCATGGTAGAAGTGGCCACCGGTATCTATTTCATTTCACCCACTGCCTACGAAGCTGCGGGTGCTACACAGGAAGAACGTAAAGCCTGGGCTCTACAGAATCCCGTGGGCACGGGGCCATTCAAACTCGTCGATGCCGTACTGGGTGATCATGTTTCTTTCGAAAGATATGATGACTACTGGGGTGGCAAGCCCCTTCTCGAGGGCATTAATTATATTATCGTGCCGGACGCCACGACTTCCAAGAACATGATGATAGCCGGAGAGGCGGATATGTACGTTTTCTCAGAGTTTAAAGAAACACTGGAACTGGAAGCCATGGACGGCTTCTACGCCCGGTACTGCAAGCATCATACCCCCGAAGGCATCTGGCCCGCCGCCCTGGATCCGGATTCATACATGTACGATTTAAGGGTGCGTGAAGCCATAGAGTATGCCATCGACCGTGAGACCATCATCGACGCGATTTCCCTCGGCAGTGATGAAATCGAAATCATGTACCAGGCACCGATTCCCAGCGACCCGGCTTACCGACCGGATTTCGGCAGACATTATGACCTGCAGAAGGCAAAAGACCTCATGGCAGCGGCTGGCCTGGAGAACGGATTCGAAACAACCATCTACGTTCGTTCCATCACCGGGCGGTGGGCAGATATGGCCCTCTATGTACAGTCTATGCTGGCCGAAATAAATATTACCGTAAATATAGAGATGATTAATCCGGGCCAGTATATGACCTATCTGTTGTTTGGCTGGCCGGCGGATACCCTGTTTATTTCAGGTATTCCTAACGAACCGATACCCGAATTCGTAGCTGCGCGTGACTATAACTGCTCACCACCGCAAGTGCCTAAGTGGAATCATAGCACCGTGCAAACGCCTGAAATGTGCGCTCTCCATGATGCATTAGGGTTAGCAGACACCCCAGAGAAAGCCGAACAAGCGTATGTAGCACTATCCAACCAGGCAATGGACGACGCGGTAGGTATTTACATGATGGACTGGCCTGACACCGCCGTGTTTGCCGACTACGTTATGGACTGCGACTGGATCGCCTACAGCACCAAGGTCTGGAATGCCAATACGACCTGGATGGAAGAACACTAGGCTACTAATCAACAGCGCACTATTGATCCACCCCCGGGGATATCCCGGGGGTGGATAAGAATTGGTAATAGTCAATAATATCCCCGGGTGGGACAGCAAATCAGGGTTTTGTATCATTATATGATGGATTTGACCTGTTTTTAGTAAATAAGGCACGGGGTTTGTATCATTGATCACGTACATCGTTAGACGCCTGATACAGGCTGTATTTATTCTGCTCATATTAACCTTCATTGTCTTTGGCGCGGTTCGTCTGTTGCCCGGCGACCCGCTCCTGATGTTTCTGAACGCCACTGACATCGATGCGCTTTCGCCGGAGGCATTAGACCAGGCCAGACACGAGCTGGGACTTGACAGGAATTTAGTGGTACAGTACGGCATATGGCTGGGCGATATCTTCCAGGGAGACTGGGGGAAATCACTTCACTTTAAAGCCGACGTGCTCCAGATTATCGGCCAGCGTATGCCCGTCACCATTCACCTCGGCGCACTGGCCTTTTTCTTCAGTTCCGTTATCGGGATTTCACTGGGAGTAATTGCCGCCGTGAGGCGCGGCAGGTGGGCGGATACGGTGGCAACCCTGATGGCCAACACGGCCATCACCATACCCATCTTCTGGCTGGGTATTATCATGATGCTCGTCTTCAGTGTAAAACTCCATTGGCTTCCCGTGGCCGGCTATACCCCAATGAATGTGGATTTCTGGTTGAGTACCAGAAAGCTGATAATGCCAGTGATCTGCTTAATGATAGGCAGCCTGGGAGCCGTTGCGCGCCTGACGCGGACGAGCATGCTGGAGGTTATCCGGCAAGACTACATACGCACCGCCTGGTCAAAGGGACTACGGGAGAGAACTATAGTAATAAAACATGCCCTGAAAAACAGCCTCATCCCGGTGGTTACCGTAATGGGACTCCAGGTCCGCTTTATCTTCGGCGGTGCGGTGCTGATAGAAAAGGTGTTCGCCGTTCCCGGCATGGGCAGACTGCTGGTGGAAGCTGTGGATGGATCAGACTATCCGGTTATTCAGGGTGCCGTACTCGTCATCGGCATCATCGTGGTACTCACAAACCTGATTGTTGATATCTCTTATGGCTGGTTTGACCCACGAGTGAGGTACGAATGATGGAACTGAGACTATGCTAAAGCGCCGAAAACGTGAACAGAAATTCATAGAGGCACGACCCGATGAGTCCGGGTGGCGACGTTTTATCCGGGTATTCTTCGGGCGGAAGGTAGTTCTATTCGGACTTGTTGTAGTTGCCTTGTACATTATCGTGGCTATTTTCGCCCCATGGATCGCGCCTTATGATTATAAAACAACATCCAGCAATGTACTGAGTCAACCTTCCAGTGAACACTGGCTGGGCACGGATACGGTAGGCCGGGATGTACTCAGTCGCCTGATTTTTGGTATCAGACCCACTTTGATTGTCGGCAGTGTCACCATTTTAATAGCGTCAATATGCGGAACGATTTTAGGTTTGCTGGCTGGTTATTTCGGCGGTTGGATACAGACAATTATCATGAGATTTATAGACGCGCTTATGGGATTTCCGATGATATTACTGGCCATACTCATCGCATCTATGCTTGGTGGGGGATTGAAAAACGTTATCATAGCCCTCGGCATTGCCCTGATAGCTGGTTTCGCCAGGGTAATGTGCGCCCAGACTATGACTATTAAGGAAAATGATTATGTAACTGCTGGACGGTCGTTAGGTTTTACAAACTGGCGCCTGATGTTTAGCCATATTGTGCCCAACGCCTTTCCACCAATGATAATATTAGCAACAATGAATATAGGCATGGTAATTCTGATGGAAGCCGGCCTCAGTTTTCTCGGTATCGGCATTCAACAACCCGATGCAGCCTGGGGTTCGATGGTCAGCGCGGGGTATAGCCGTCTGGACAGCAACCCGGCGCTTTCGGTAGCGCCCGGCATAGCCATTATGCTAATCGTCTTTTCTCTAAATATGGTTGGAGACGGCTTACGGGACGCCCTTGATCCCAGGCTAAGAGGCACCTTATGACCATAGTGAATATAATGTTAGAGAGGTATTTCTCTTGGCTCTGCTAACTGTTGAAAACCTAAAGACCTATTTCCACACGGATTTCGGCCTGGTAAAAGCCGTAGACGGCGTTTCCTACGAGATCAACGAAGGAGAGATAGTCGGGATTGTTGGCGAAAGCGGATGCGGTAAATCGGTGACTCAGCTATCTACTCTACAACTAATATCCAGCCCTCCAGGGCGGATAGAAGATGGCAGAGTTCTTTTCGACGGGCATGACCTGCTTGAATTCTCCGCCAACGGACCGGAGATGCGTGCTACCCGTGGCGGTAAAATAGCCATGATTTTCCAGGAGCCGATGACATCCCTAAACCCAACACTGAGTGTCTTTCAGCAGCTTTCTGAGATGCTGGCACTACACCTCCAAATGGATAAGGAAACCCAAAGAAAACGATCCATCGAATTACTAACGCAGGTGGGAATCCCGGATGCCAAGCGCCGTATCGATGACTATCCCCATCAGTTCAGTGGTGGTATGCGTCAGAGGGTAATGATAGCTATGGCACTTTCCTGTAATCCCAAAATACTCATCGCCGACGAACCGACCACCGCCGTCGATGTCACAACTCAGGCACAGCTCCTGTTGCTTATGCAAAATATGGTCAAACAGTATAACACTTCACTGATTATCGTGACGCATAACCTCGGGGTTGTTGCACGTTACGCAGAAAGAATTTACGTTATGTATGCCGGGCGTATCGTTGAGTCTGGTAGCTGCGATGATATCTTTAATCAACCGAAACATCCTTATACCATTGGCCTGCTCAAGTGTGTGCCAAGATTAGACGAGGAAGAAGATAGAAGACTCGTACCCATAGAGGGACTGCCGCCTAATTTAATTGATATGCCCCCCACCTGTGCTTTTCTACCACGTTGTCCCTACAGTATTGATAGGTGCAGAGAGGAACTGTGGCCTCCACTCGAGCTTGTAGATAGACAGTATGTTTCATGCTACGTTGATACCAAGCAAATAACACAATAAGACTATGGACTGGAATGATTGATGGATGATACGCTTCTAGAAGTAAAAGGCCTAAAAATGTATTTCCCCGTAACCAGGGGATTAATGCGACGTAAAATCGCCGAAGTCAAGGCGGTTGATGACGTCAGCTTCCATGTAAAGACCGGTGAGACTCTGGGACTTGTCGGTGAAACCGGCTGTGGCAAAACTACCACCGGTCGTTGTATTCTGCGATTGTACCGCCCCACCGCAGGGCAAATCATTTTTGAAGGTCATGATATCTCATATTTAAAGGAGAAGCAAATAAGGTCAACACGCCGCAAAATGCCGCTAATTTTCCAAGATCCTTACGGGTCTCTCGACCCCCGTCAGAGTGCCGGCAGCATTGTCGGTGAACCGATAAAATTTCATAAATTAGTATTGAACAACCAGGAATATAAAGAGAGAGTGGCAGACCTGTTCCGTATGGTTGGGCTAGACCCGAACATGATCAACCGGGTTCCTCATGAATTCAGTGGGGGCCAGAGACAGCGTATTGGAATAGCCCGTGCGTTAGCCTGTGAACCATCTATGATAGTCTGTGATGAACCAATATCAGCCCTGGACGTTTCTATCCAATCGCAAATCATCAATTTGTTGGAAGATTTACAGAAGGAGTTCAAGGGGCTGAGCTATATATTCATTGCGCATGACCTTTCGGTAGTGCGACATATCAGCGACCGTGTAGCCGTTATGTATCTCGGTCGCATAGTTGAGCTTACGGAATCTAAAAAACTCTATGATAACCCGCTACATCCTTATACACAAGCATTAATATCGGCTGTACCCATACCCGACCGTAAAGTCGAGAAACGACGACAGCAGATTATTCTAAAGGGAGAGGTACCCAGCCCCCTTAATCCTCCATCTGGCTGCCACTTTCATCCTCGCTGTCCAATCGCGTCACCGGATTGCAGCCAGATCGTCCCAGCTCTATCTGACGTGGGTGACGGTCACCAAGTCGCCTGTATCAAGGTGCAATAGGTATAAATTATCAAGATCAGACTATTTTAGAAATCTCCCCTGATTATCGGATATTCCGTAATTAACCTATTATATACCCTACCCCTTGCTCGGCAGCGCTACCGTCGCCAGGCCGGGGGCGGTGACTAGCCCCGCCTGATTTTCCACCCGGATTTCGCAGTCCACCAGATGCTCACCGTTCTCGATACGTTTGTCCTTTACTTTACCCTTAACGAAATTAACATCCCCCATGATACTGGGATGTCGCACCTGGCAGGAATACTTCTTCAGGGTGCCGTCATCACCCATCCAGTCGGTAACGAACTGTCCCAGCCAGCACACCCTCTGGGGCCCGTAATCGGAGGCATTTTCCAGTCCGGCGCGTTTCTGCTGAGTCTCCCGTCCGAACCCTATTTCCACCCGGGGTCTCGGCTGTTCGATACGGCGGGGCGCCGCCGGCACGAGGATACCGAAGCGGAATATCTCCGTCATGGTTAATAGTCCTTTTTCCAGTACGGGCGTCATCTCCGCACCTATTTCGACATCTTCCCAGTATCGCGGTTCAGCGCCACGCCTCTGACGCTCGAATGCCAGGAGGTCGGGGGACTTTACCTCTATCTCCGGTCTCGATTCCCTTTTAAAACGGACAGCGTGTCCCTCGGGCGGTTTATAGTGGGTAATGGTGGTCCGTATTATTCCCAGCAGCTCTTTTTCCTGGCTATAGTAGCTGGCTTCGCCGGTGGCAAAGAGCATCGGCCCCAGCGACTTGCTCTGCTTTCGGTAAATATCCAGGCGTTTTCCTTTTACCGTGAACCTGTCACCCAATCGGATGGGACGGTGAAACTCAAGTTCAGCCCCGGCATACAGGAGGGCTAACCGCATCGCCAGTGGCCGGCCGGGCACCGGCAGCGACGGCATGGTGCCATGATTGATGTTAAAGAGAAAGGTCGGCGGGGCGGTAATCATGCCGAAGCGGCTTTTGGCGGCATATTCTTCGTTAATCCACAGAGGATTGCTGTCCCCGACCGCATCGGCGAAATTCCTGATATTGTCCAGGGTAGCTTCGACGAGGAACCGCTGAGGGTTCATATCGACTTCTTGGCCGATACCTGCCCGGTACTCGCGTTCGAATTCGTCCAGAGCGTTTCCTTTTTCAGCCATCGTTTCCCCTTTATAAAATACTTCTATAACTTAACCGGTCTGAATTTGGGCAGGGTCACTTCATCGGTCACATCGTCGAATATCACTTCCACCGGCATGCCGATATAGACATCCTCGTTAGCACAACCGACGATATTGCTTATCAACAGCGGCCCTTCGTCCAGCTTGACGTAGGCTACGTTATAAGGGATATCGTCTTTCCAGGCAGGATGAAACGCCTGCCGGTAAACACAGAAGGTAAAGACCTGTCCCCGGCCGCTTACCTTAATCCATTTCATATCGGGATTACCGCAGGCAGTACATTCGGTGACCTGTGAGTATAAGGCACCGCAACCGCAGCCGTAGACGACCAGCTCATGCCTTCTGGCGGCTTCCCAGAACGGTTTATTGCTTTCGTTGATAGCCGGTAATTGTTTCTGAAACTCCGGCATAATTACCTCCTGAGAATGCAGCAGGTGGCGGCGCTGCCGTTATCTACCATGCCGCCCAGCCCGGTAACCAGGCATATTTCGGCATCTTTTACCTGGCACTCTCCCCCCTCTCCCCTCATCTGCCTGATTCCCTCGGTCAATTGCGTAAATCCCATCAGGTAGCCCCACGACAGACTGGTGCCCGATGTATTAGCGGGAAGCTCGCCTCCCAGCTTGAGATTCCCCGCTTCAACGAACGCCCCCGCCTCACCTTTACCGCAGAATCCGTAGGACTCCAGCTGCGACAGCAGGAAAACGGTGAAAGCATCGTAGAACTCGGCGACATCGATGTCTTTAACGGTGATTCCGGCCATCCCGAAAGCCTGCTCAGCGGCCTTTTCAGCCACAAAACCGTCGAAATGGTGTATCGCCTCCGGTGATTTACCCATCTCCCTCAGGGAGTGGTCGATGCCGTATCCCATTACATAGACCGGCCGCTTCTTTAAATTCCGGGCTCTCTCCGCCGAGGTAATTATCAGGGCAACGGCGCCGTCGTTTACCAGGCAAAAATCGTACAGGCACAGCGGTTCGACGACCATCCTGGCACTTAAATAATCGTCCATGGTGATTGCCCTATCGTGCATGATAGCTTCGGGACGCTTGTTAGCATATTCACGTAGTGTCAGAGATATAGACCCGAGTTGTTCGCGGGTAAGCCCGTAAAGGTGCCTAAATCGCTGCGCCATGCAGGCCGCCGTTGCTCCCGGACCGTACCACCCGTAAGCCCCCGGGGTATTGCCACCGGTTCCCATCGGTCCCATCTCACCACCGCGGCGTGAAGTGGCTCTGGCGGCATGCACCAGGACACAGGTATTACAGAGTCCTGACTCCATGGCGCCGATAGCCATAGCCACCATTACATTAGCGTAGGAGCCGAGGCTGGCTGCCTGCCAGACCATCGAAGCGGGAATTCCCACCATCTGTAAGGGTATCGTATCGCTGAGCCCCCCGCCGATACCCCCCTGGTAAATATAACCGTCGACATCGTCCGGTCTCATTCCGGCATCTTCCAGCGCCAGGGTTATCGCCCGGGCGGCCAGCTCATCGGGGGTCATTTCCGGAATTTTACCCAGTCTGGTCAGTCCCACGCCTGCGAAGGCGTATTTACCTCTAATGCTCATTTTTTCTGCATCTGTCATTGCGAGCGTTAGCGAAGCAATCCGTGAACTCGTCAGTTAAGAGGCGGATTGCTTCGTCACTTTGCTCCTCGCAATGACTACCCGTCTTTAATCAAATACCCCTTCTTTTTCCATCCGGGAAAAATCATCGTCGGAGATACCGAGGATGTCCTTACAGACATATTCGGTATGTTCACCCAGGAAGACAGGTCGATGCAACTCGGCGGTAACACCCGAAAGCGTAAAACCGGGCGGATGAAAAAATTTCTGCTTACCCAGATAAGGATGCTCTATCTCGCGGAAGAAATCGTAGGCTTTGAGCTGGGGGTCGGCCTCCGAGTCCTGCGCCGTAGCCACGACTCCCGCCGCTACGCCCGCGTTCTGCATCATCTCCATTACCTGCTCCGGGGTGTATTTCTCCGTCCATTCATTAACGTGTTTATCGAGCTCATCACTGTTCTTCACTCTACCATCCAGCGTTGCGAATTTTTCCTCTTTCGTCCATTCCGGATTGCCTACCACCCGGCAGAAGCCTTCCCATTCCTGGTCGGTAAGCACGGAAATGGCAACCCATCTATCGTCGCCTTTACAGCGGTAGGCTCCGTGGGGTGACGCGTAAGCGCACTTGTTACCGGTCAGGGCAAGTGTTCTCTGATTAACCGCATAGTCGAGGACAAGCGGCGAAAGGTAGTTGATGCCCGACTCTATCTGCGACTGGTCGATGCACTGTCCCTGGCCGGTGCGCTGCTGGTAATCTATGGCGGTAATCAGCGCCAGCCCGCCGAACAACGGGGACAAATGGTCGGTGTAGAAGGACGATATCGGCACCGATTTACGGTCGGGCCAGCCGGTGATGGTATAGAATCCCGTCAGGCTGGTTACCGTCTGCCCGTAGCCCGGTTGACTTGCCATGGTCCCGGTGTGTCCGTAGCCGCAGGTACGGTGCATGATAAGCCTGGGATTGAGTTCCTTCAACACATCATATCCCAATCCTCTTTTTTCCAGCGTCCCTGTGGTAAAACTCTCCACGAGAACATCCGCCCAGGTAGCCAGTTTCTTAAATATCTCTATCGCTTCGGGACGATTCAGATTCAGGCTCATCCCATATTTCTTTACGGGGTGAGTCACCGCAAATGCAGGCCCGTATTCCAGATAGGTCTTAGGGTCATCGGGTTTACCGGCCTGGCGGGGATTGACGTTGCCATGCTGTCGGGTAACGTCGGGTCGCGAGGCGCTTTCTATCCTCACCACCATCGCCCCGTAATAAGCCAGGAAATTAGCCTGGAAAGGACCCACTCCCCCCCAGGTAAAATCCAGTACTTTTAACCCATCAAACGGTCTCTTTGCCATTAACAATCTCCGAAAATTACAGCGCTCAAATAATACGGCGCTGTTTCATATTGACCATGTCTTCCTGAGAGATATTCAGCTCACCGTGAAGTATATCTCCATTATGCTCGCCGATGAGCGGAGCGCGAAAACGCACCCCGCAGTCACCGATTCCCGCTTTCACAAAACCACCTGGGTAAGTAATTTTGACGCCCAGTTCCGGGTGCTCCACCTCCCGCCAGAAATCCCTCTCTTTAAACAAAGGGAACTCCAGCAGGTCTTTTGGCGTCAGCACCGGAGTTAGCTGGATGCGATATTCCATGGCTCCGTCATGCAACTCCATCTTCGTGTATTTCATAAAGAATTCTTCAAGCGTTCCGCGTATCTGTTTCACCTCTTCCACGGTGTATTTGTTCCAGCCTTCTTTCGCCCAGTCCCACGTTCCCAGCAGGCCGGGGTCGACGCCGGACTCCCTTATCCACCGGACTAGTGACTCGTTGTGCTTGACGAAATTGGGACCTACCCAGAAGAAAAAGGCGACGCTGCCGTCTTTGCATTCCCAGAGCAGCGGTATCTTTACCTGACCGTCTTTAGCCATTACTTTCATGCGGTCTCGGCCTTCACGGGTAACGTTTACTTTCGACAGCGCCCAGGGAAGCTTGGTCTCTATCGAGATAGCGAAGCACAGTCCCTGGTGCGAGGAAGCATCCACCTGCTGACCGCGTCCCGTAAGCCTTCGCTGATTAAGGGCTATCACGGTGCCGATAGCCCCGTTCATCGCGCCGATAAGGTGGGCATGAGGATAGCTGGGCGCCAGCGGCGGTCGGTCCGGCTCACCGGTAATATACATGTACCCGGACAAAGCCCAGACGGCTAAATCACGGTCATTATAGTCGCGGTATGGTCCCTTCTGCCCGAAGCCGCTGATAGAAGTCAGTATAATCCCGGGATTCACTTCACTGAGTATGGAATATCCCAGGCCTATATCGTCCAGATATCCGGGCTTAAAAGATTCAATAACTACGTCGGCTGTTTTTACCAGGTTCTTGAAAAGCTCCCGCCCGTCAGCCGTCTCGATATCTAGGGTTATGCTCCTCTTGTTGGCATTGAAGGCAAACCAGTAAAGACTCTTCTCCGGGTCGGGAATATCATGATAAAAAGGTCCCAGGCTCCGGGCGGGCTCGCCTCCCGGCTTTTCTATTTTTATAACATCGGCGCCAAAGTCCCCCAACGCTTTCCCGCAGAGAAAACCTTTTTCGTTGGTTAAATCAAGTACCCGATAGCAGCTGAGCATCGATTATGCCTCCTGTAGTGTCTAGAATACATGCCTCGATGGGTCTTATGTCAATCAAAGGTGATGATGTTGCGTATGGCTTCTCCCTTTTTCAGCGACTCCACCGCTTCATTGATACGCTCCAGGGGATAATGTCCGGTAATAAGCTCGTCCAGTTTCAGCTTACCGGCCTGATAAAGAGATATCAGGTAAGGAATGTCGATACTGGAACGTATCGAGCCTCCCCCGCAACCCGTGAGTATTTTTTCCGTAAAAATCAGCTCTATGGCCGGGATTGATTCCAGGTTTCCCTGCGCCAGCCCGACCACTACCGTCATGCTCATAGGACCGGCCATCGAGAAGCCCTGCCGTATCGCCTCAACCTTACCGACGGTCACGAATACGTAATCGGCCCCCCTGCCGCTGGTTATATCCTTCACAGCCTGAACGGGGTCTTCCTCCTTGGTAAGGTTAATCACATGCGTCGCCCCGAAACCCCGGGCTTTTTCAAGCTTGCTGTCCAGGACATCCACGGCGATAAGCGGGTAAGCCCCGGAAAAAGCTGCTCCCTGAATGGAGTTCAGACCGACACCCCCCGTCCCGACCACCACCACGCTGCTCATCGCCTTTACCCTGGCGCGATTTACCACCGCCCCGAAGCCGGAGGTTACACCGCAGGCCAGCAGCGACGCCCGGTCCAGCGGGATGTCGGCGGGGATTTTCGTTACCAGTTCCTGGGGTACCGTGGTATACTCTACGAATCCTCCAACAGGCCCGGCCATCAACGCCAGGCGCTGGCCCTGCTTATTAGTATGCTTGGGCTTCATGAAAGCGCCCCTCTCCGTGCAGAAATGGCGCGCCCCGATAGTACAATAATAACACTTGCCGCAGCCCGAGGTTACCGTCCCGATGACCACCGTATCTCCGGGCTTGAGTGAAGTCACGCCTTCGCCCACTTCGTCAACGTACCCGGCCGTTTCATGTCCGGCCAGACCGGGTAAGGGTGACGGGATTTCGCCCGATAAAAAATGAAGGTCGCTGTGACATACGGCCGTTACCGCGACGCGTATCTTTACCTCCCCTTTTCCCGGAGGGTCGACGGTCACCCCGTCTTCTATCACCAGAGGTTTACCGGTCTCGTAGCAGATAGCCGCTTTCATACCTGTACCCCTTTCTTCATTGCTGATTATCCGGTTGTTGAAGCCGCTACTCGAACATGATTACATTGCGCAGTCCCTCGCCCTTTTCCGTGGATGCTACGGCCTCGTTGATGCGTTCCAGCGGATAGCGCCCGGTAATAAGTTCGTCCAGCTTGAGACGTCCTGTTTTATACATCGATATTAGTTTGGGAATATCTATTTTAAGATTGGTGGCTCCCATGAAACCGCCGATAAGGTTTTTCTCCACCGGTATTAATTCGAGCGGTGAAAAGCAGAGCTCCTGGCCTACCGGCGGCAGGCCGATGACAACGGTAGTGCCGCGCGGAGCCGTAAACGACATACCCTGCTTGATGGCGGCAATGCTGCCCACGGTCACGAAAACGTATTCCGCCCCCCTCCCGTCGGTGAGTTTCCTTATCTCATCCGCCGCATCATCTCTTTTGGCGTTCACCATGTGAGTCGCCCCGAAATCCTTGGCTAACTTCATCTTGTTATCGAGAACATCCACGACGATAATCGGGTAAGCCCCCACGTAGTTGGCTCCCTGGACGGCGTTAATCCCCACACCGCCGGCTCCCATCACCACGACACTTTGATTAGGCCTTACCTGGGCTCTATTGACCACCCCTCCGAATCCTGTGATAACCCCGCAGGACAGCAGGGCTGCCCGGTCCAGAGGCATGTCAGCGGGGACTTTGACTACCTGTGATTCTTTGACCAGTACATACTCGGCGAAGCCACCCACGCTGCCTCCCTGTGCCAGGGACTGCCCCTTCTTGTTATGCAGTCGCGGCTCTTTAGGCGGAGCGAACTTATTCAGGCAAAGATGGGGCAGACCGGTCAGGCAGTAATAGCATTCGCCGCAGGACGCTAGCAGTGAAACAACGACCGGGTCCCCCGCTTTCACAGAGGTCACTCCCGGCCCCGGCTTTTCGATATATCCGGCCGTTTCATGTCCGCCCACGAAAGGCACCGGCCCCGGCATCTCTCCCTTCATGTCATGGATATCGCTGTGGCAAATCGCCGTTGCCGCTACGCGTACCGTGACTTCCCCTTCTCCAGGTGCGGCCAGATCCACGTCTTCTATTACTAAAGGTGTATTCAATTCATAACATACAGCAGCTTTCATCGGTACCTCCTCAGATTTGTGTATTAATCAAGACCTGGAAATGTCTTTTCTGGTCAGACGGTGGTCATCTTTTCCCGTATCAGGCTATAACATTGACCCTGTTTAAGTCAAACCCACTTTGGTTCATCTCCGTTTGGTTTTCATTAATTTCCTATGCTCTCCCCCTAACCCCCTCTCAAACAGATACTAACTCATTGCCCATTTATATCTTGTTTGAGAGGGGTCAGGGGTGAGGTAAGTAACTATCAGACAAATGCAAACAAATCCTTTTGTATGCAGCGTATTCTCTGTTATACTTTGGCTGTTAATATTTTTTCTGAATAGAGGTTGCTGAAAATGGACGAATTCGGCTATGCCGGTAAGATATTAAACGTAGACCTTTCCGATGGTCAATCCGGCGAGCTAGCCACCGCCGATTACTCCGGCCAATACCTGGGCGGGCGGGGTATTGCCGCCAGGCTCTTCTGGGAAATGGTGCCTCCCGGTACTGCCGCCTTCGACCCTGATAACTGCCTGATTTGCACTACGGGACCGGTAACCGGGTTCTTCGGGCTGGGCGGATGCCGGTGGGTAATGTGCGCCAAGACACCCCTGCGGCAGCCCGAGGCTTTTTCCTACGGAAACCTCGGCGGTAAGTGGGGTTCGGCTCTGAAATATGGCGGCTATGACGCTCTTACCGTACGGGGTCGGGCGGAAAGACCGGTATATCTCTACATCCATGACGGCATCGTCGAGACGAAGGATGCTTCCTCGCTGTGGGGCTTATCGACCTTCGATACGGCCGACCGTATCAGCGCCGAGCTGGGCAAAGGCGTCAGCGTACTGGCCGTCGGCCCCGCCGCCGAAAACCGGGTGGTCTTCGCTACCGCCCTGGCGGATGCCGGGGCTTCCGTCTCGGGAGGCATCGCCAGTGTTATGGGCTCCAAGAACCTCAAGGCTATTGCCGTTGCCGGCAACCGGCGACCGAAAGCCGCCCACCCCGAGAAACTGAAACAGCTAGCGGACATGGTAAAGCAAATAAGAGGGTCTACTTTTAACGGTCCGTCTCCCTGGGCGATACCCGGCCTTACCCGACCGGAAAATTGCTATGGTTGCGGGGTAGGCTGTTCGCGGCAATCATACAAGGGAGAAGATGGACGGCGTTACAAGTCTTTTTGCCAGGCCAGCGGCATCTACACCGTACCGGCAATGAATTACTACGGTAAACCCAGTGAGGCGCCTCTGCTGGCTACCCGACTCAACGATGGCTACGGACTGGACTCGGCGGTAATGGCGCCGCTGATATCCTGGCTTACCGAATGTTTCCGCGAAGGAATTATTACTGAGGCACAAACAGGATTACCTTTATCCAGAGTAGGCAGTGCCGAGTTCATCAAGGAGCTAACCCACATAGTATCACATAGAGAAGGCTTCGGTGATATTCTTGCCGGTGGTACGCTGGCAGCCGCGACAACGCTTGGCGATAAAGCCCTGGAACTGACCGCTAAATACGTCGCTACCCCGACCAGCGAGACCACGGACTACGACCCCCGTCTTATCCTGACGACCGCCCTTATGTACGCCACCGAACCGAGAAGGCCGGTTAGCCAGCTTCACGGCATCAGCGGCAATATCCTGATATCCTGGACGAACTGGGCCAACAAGGCCGAAGGGTCTTTTTTCTCCTCCGATGACCTGCGTACTGCTGCCGGGAGGTTCTGGGGCGGCGCCGAAGCAGTAGACTTCTCCACCTACGAAGGTAAAGCGCTGGCGGCTAAAAATGTACAGGACCGCTCCTGTGTAAACGAAAGTCTTATCCTCTGCGACGTTCACTGGCCGATGACAATCACCTCGGCTGTGTGCCCGTCGGGTCACGTCGGCGACCCTGCCCTGGAAAGCCGGATTTACTCGGCTATCACCGGGAAGGAAACCGGTGAGGAAGAATTATACCGGGTAGGCGAAAGAATCTATAATTTACAGCGGGCGATACAGCTGAGGCACGGATGGAACGGACGAGGTGGTGACCGGGTACTTGATTACTTCTTTACCCATCCCCTGAAACAGGGCGACGTGTTCTTTAATCCCGAAGCCATCATGCCGGGCCCGGATGGACAAATCATCTCCAGACTGGATAAGGTACTCGACCGCCGCAAATTCAAAGAGATGTTGAGTGAATATTATCAGCTTCGCGGGTGGGATATAGATACGGGATTCCCCACCGCTGCCAGACTACGTGAGCTTGGCCTGGACGATGCCATTAGCGATTTATCAAAGCCATGATATATAATAATACCCGGAAATATCTAAAATAACTGGAGGTTATTATGGATTTAGGTTTCAAAGGAAAAGTCGCCCTGCTGACCGGTGCCGGCAGCCAGATAGGTTTCGGCAAAGCCATCGCCCTGCTACTGGCAAAAGAGGGCTGCGACGCTATTGCTGTCACCGATATTAATCTTGATGACGTTAAATTGACGGCGGAGGCGGTAAAAGCCCTCGGCTGCAAGTCAATTGCCCTAAAAGCTGATGTTACTAACAAAGACGAAGTCCAGAAGATGGTCAAGCAGGTCGCCGATGAATACGGCAAGATTGACATCCTGGTTAATGTTGCCGGGGCAATCCTCGGTGGCGGGCCCCTGGAAGAACAGAAGCAGGACCTCTGGGATAGAGAGGTAGGCCTCAACCTTTACGGCACGATGATTACCAGCCAGGCCGTTCTCCCTTACATGCAAAAGCAGAACTCCGGTGCTATCGTTAATATCGGCTCCGGCAGCACTCACATGTACAGTCACGGCGTATCTACCTACGCCATGGCTAAAGGAGCTGTCGACATATTTACCAAACAAATGGCTATCATGGAAGCCAAGAACGGCATACGCGTGAACTGCGTCGCCCCCGGGCCTTCTCCCACCAATTTCATCAAAGCACCTGATAAACAGGCTGTGATAGACATGCTGGCCAAGCAAATACCGATGGGCAGAGGCGCTACCCCTGACGATATTGCCAACGCCACCCTTTTCTTCGCGTCGGATATCTCCGGCTATGTGACCGGTCAGGTCCTGCACGTTTCGGGAGGCTCGGTATTGTAATTAATAAAAGGAGTTAAAGATGGACTTAGGACTTAAAGGAAAAACCGCCCTGGTAACCGGTGCCGGTAGCCAGATAGGCTTTGGTAAGGAGATATGCCTGACGCTGGCCAGGGAAGGTTGTGATGTTGCCGTCAATGATATCGACCTTGAAAACGCTCGGAAAACGGCCGACGCAGTTAAGGCCCTGGGCGTGAAAACCATGGCTGTCAAGGCTGATGTTACCAGGAAAGCCGAAGTAGACGAGATGATCAGGAAAGTGCTGGCGGAATTCGGCAGGATTGATATTCTGGTAAATAACGCCGGCGGCATGAACTTCGGGGCTTTCAACTTCCTCGAAGCCAAAGAGGAGACCTGGGATAAAGACTTCGCTCTGAATACCAAGGGCGCCATGTTCTGCTCGCAGGCAGTACTACCGGGGATGACGGAGCATAAGTACGGTAAAATCGTTAATATCTCCTCCAGCGTCGCCAAACAGGCTTTCCCCGGTGTCTCTACCTATGCCATGTCTAAATCCGCCCTTTATGTCTTCACCAGGGGACTGGCGGGCATGGTCATCAAACAGGGAATCAACGTTAACAGCGTCGCCCCGGGATGGGGACTCACCAACTTCGACCCCAGACCCCACGATGAAATTAAAAAAGGATTTATCCCGGAAACCCCCAGGGCAATCGAGACTACCCCCAAGGATATCGCCAATGCTGTAGCTTTCCTGGCATCGGATGTCTCCGCCCATATCATCGGGCAGATTATCTGCGTCGACGGCGGCTCTACCATGCAGTAGGCGTCGGGTTAGTGGAATTTTATAATTTTATAACCTTCCCCTAGCTGGGCATTTCTTGACAACTGTCATAACCTGTGTTAAAAAGATAATAGAAGCTTATGGTACAACCTGAGTCTGACTTCGGGAGGTATACAATGAAGCTTCACGGTTTACTGGGAGTCTGGCAGGTGGACAGTTGATGCCCTGTAGACAGACAGGGCAAATGGGAAACGGACTCGGCTCGTAACTAATAAAAAGAGGTCGTTCAATAAGAAGAGACCTTGTTCGGCGTAACGCCGGGAGTGAGTTGAGTTCGAAACCAGTTCGTCTCATGAATAGAGGTTGCTCGAAAGAGCAACCTCTATTATTATCTATATGGAATAAGTGATTCTTCGATAATCTGTAGTTTACTCCGCGGGACGGAGCCCGGTCCTGTCCAGAAGGTCGGAGTAAAATTCGGCGATGTCCTCGTCGTAGATATGACTCTCGGCTTTTATAAACGGCGTGGTGAGTGCTTCCTGGTATATCGTCTCGATATCGGGTAGGAGCGTCACCAGGCCATCGGTTACATTCTCGGATGGTTCGTCGGTATCGGCTCGTAGCGGTAGAATCGACATGGCTCCGAGGACGAGTAGACCGCAAATCAGGAAACCTCCTATGAAACCTGTTAACATCCTCATCTTAATTCTCCTCTATTTATCGTAGCCGTTTATTCCCGTTCACATTTTCATTCTGACATATGAGCATTAATACCCGTATTAAGGCCATAAATAATATATAAAGGTTAGGTTAAATTTGTATAAAGAATGTATCTGCTTGACACATCGGGTATGACACACCTAAAATATCGGCGATACCCTAAATATTTCAATACCTCGTTTCACATCTCCGGGAGGCTTGATGAGCAGCACAATCCGCACGGTTCCGGCCATTCTCACCGACGACCCCATTGCTCTGGGGAAAATGGTACTCCAGACCGAGTCTTTCACCGACTTCGCTCAATTCGACATTATGGACGGGCAGTTCGTACCCTCGACAAGTGTAACCTGCCAGCAGATTGCCGCTCTGGAGACCAGGTTGTCATGGGAGGCGCACCTGATGGTGCTGCATCCGGAAAAGTATCTGGAGGAATTTAAGAAGGCCGGAGCGCAGAAAATCGTCTTTCACTACGAAGCCACTCCCGCCCCGGAAAGCGTTATCGACCGGATAAAGAAACTGGAAATGCAGGTGGGACTGGCGGTCAATCCGGAAACCCCCGTTTCCACCATCGCCCCACTGGTAAAGACGCTGGACAGCGTACTTTTCCTGTCGGTTACTCCCGGTTACTACGGCGCCACGTTCATACCGGCGGTCCTCGATAAAATAGCCACGTTCCGGAAAGCCCACCCTGTCGTTGAAGCAGGTATCGACGGCGGCATCAAAGAGAATAACATCGCCGAGATTGCCGCTTCCGGAGTGAACGTTATCTATATCGGCAGCGCCATTTACCTCCAGCCTGACCCAGCCGATAGCTACCGCCGCCTTACCAGGCTGGCTGAGGCGTACGCCCCGTAATAGTCGACATAGATATTCTTGATTTTCAAGATTCGCTGTTATAAGTAAAATGATATGGAGAAGATTATATGTTTAAAGTAAAAGCCACGGTAGTCGGTTACGGCAAAGACGAGAGCAAAGGCCCCTGCCACTTTCGCTACAAAGTCGGTGATGAAATTATATTCGACGGCGAAACCGTCTCCGGAAGAGTATGCCCCAACATAATGGCGCCCTTGGCTCGGGCTTTTGCTGACCTTTTTGCTTCGGGAGGCCGTCATCAAGAAGGCGAAGTGCCCGGCAGTTATTATCCCTTCTGGCATTCGCCCCAGAGTGTTTACGACCCCGCCTATAAGAAATACGACGGCGTGGGATTCAGACCTACTCTGGAGCGACCGGAGGAAGGCTATAAATTCGTTGCCGACGAAACGTTATTCGATAATCCCCCGGGTGGGAAGTGGATTATCGGCAAAGGCACCGAAAAGAGCGAGATATCACTGACCTGCGGTGACAGTCACACTTTCGTGCAGTTTAAGGTGGCGGCGTTCGATTTAGCCGACCGCGGCGATGCTCTTCCTTATTATCGGAGAGCGATGACTATATTAAGCAAAGTCTCCCGAAAACCGTGGATTGCCATGAACAAGATAATCGAGGAATTTACGAGCGACCAGAGAGACAATATTTATCCGTCTTTAGGTCAGAGAATCATCGCCGTACTGGCAGGAGAACTCGAGGTCCTGGGCTACGTCGTTGTGAAAAACGATATGGTCACCGCAACCGATGAGGGCGAGAAGAAACTGGATAGTTTTATAAAGAGTCTGACCGCAGAAGAAAAGGAAGCTCTGAAACTATAAATCGTCCCGGTTTACAGGTGAATCGTCGGCCCGCTTTCCGATTCTTCCTCATCTTCGCTACCCCAGTTCTGCATCAGTTCCTTCAGTTTCTGGGCAAGTTTGGAACTGTTGCGCAGGCGCTCGATAAAGATAGGGCATCCCTCCAGCAATGAGTTCTGGGCGGCGGTGGCCATACTGGAGAGGAGGTTCTGCATACCCAGGTCCATCTGGGGAGGAATACCCATCCCCGGAGCCTGCTGCTCCAGCTGCCGACGAATATCCTCGGCGGTGAATTTCATCGGCATAGCACAGCTTTTATACCATGGACATTCCTTACACTGGACTATCCCGTAGGCTTCGTTGAGTACGTCATCCATGGCCGACTCCCTTGTAACTCATCATTCAAACAAATCTCGTAACCTCTGTTCTAAATCCGCCTTACTCCTGAAGGCACCCACGTCACTGTGTCTTATTATACCACGTTCATCAATGAAAAACGTGGCCGGAATCGACCTGGTATTGTACATCTCGGCCACTTCCCCGGTCATATCCAGCAGCACCGGGAAAGTAAAACCGTTGTCCTCCATGAATCCCCCTGCCACCGAAGGAGACTCACCTATGTTTACTCCCAGAATTACCAGGCCAGCCGCCTCCCATTCCGTATCTTCATAGACCTGCTGGAAAAAAGGCATCTCGGAACGGCAGGGTCCGCACCAGCTTGCCCAGAAGTTAAGCATCACCGGGCTGCCTCGATAATCGCTAAGCGATACCGTCTGCCCCTCCAGGTTCTGCAACTCAAAGTCCGGGGCTGTCTCACCCGGTTTGGTAGAAGCGCAGTTTGTCGCCATAAGAGCAACAGCAATAACAAGACAACAGAATGTTGTAACCATTATTTTTCTCATCATGTTATCCTCCCCCGATATTTATTATGCGGCAACAGATGAAAACCAGTCCAGTTGATTGGTCAAGATAAGAATCCCTATCAATATGAGCAGTAATCCGCTAACTATACGAATAATAAAGGTATACCGCTGAACGCGTTTTAAAAATGGCATCAGGTAATCAAAGGCGATGCCGATGATTAAAAACGGCAGGCCCAGTCCCAGCGAAAATATCACCAGCAGGTAAGCCCCTTCCCAGGCTCTCTCCTGCGTGGCGGCTATTGCCAGGATAGCCCCAAGCTGCCATATAACACAAGGTGTCCAAGCTATGGCAAAAGCCGCCCCGATGAGGAACGAGCGCAGGTAACTGGTGGTCTTGCCCAGGTGTGGAGACAGGCGTTTTTCATAATTGAGCCAGGTTATCTTAGTAGACGCCAGGATAATTACCCCGAAGGCTATCAGGAAGCCCCCGGCTATATCAGCCAGTAAACTATAATCGGGTATTACCTTATTACCGGTAAAACCGGCAACAGCTCCCAGAAAGGTGAAAACCACCGTGAAACCAAGTACGAAGCTCAGGGAGTGTAAAAATACCGTAATCCGGATACCTTTGCGTGCTTCGAATATCCCCGGGCCGTACAGGCTGGCGAGATAGACCGGGACCATCGGCAGTACGCA
>CAZCZJ010000035.1:0-22147 GCA_964503235.1 uncultured Dehalococcoidaceae bacterium
GCCGTGAGCAATGGCGCCGCTCTGTCCGCTGACGCCGCCGCCCTCCACTTTAGCCACCACGTTGTACTTGTTGCTGCTCTCGGTAACCAGCAGCGGCTGAGATATTGTCCGCTGGTGCTCCAGCGAAGGGAACCTCTCCTCGTAGGGTGTGCCGTTGACGATAATAGCGCCGTTCCCGGCCATCACCCGTACGCGTGCCACCGCTTCCTTGCGCCGTCCTGTCCCGTAAAAATAGCTCTGTTTACTCATATGAACCCTGTCCCTCTATTTCGCTGCCTTCTCTGAATTTGCTTTCAACTGGGCCGCGTGCGGGTGCTCCGCGTCGTTAAAGACACGCAGTCTTTTCCGCATCACGGCTCCGAGTCTGGTATGGGGAAGCATACCGTTGACGGCATGTGTGATTACCCTGGCCGGGTCTGTCTGCATCATCTTCTCAAGCGTGACGCTTTTAAAACCGCCGGGATATCCCGAGTGCCGGTGGTACATTTTCTGTCTGGCTTTATTACCCGTAACCCGGACCTTGCTGGCGTTGACCACGACGACGTAATCCCCGGTATCCTGACTCGGGGTGTATATCGGCTTGTGTTTGCCCATGAGCAGGCGGGCTATCTGGGAGGACATTCTGCCCAGAGTCATATCCGTGGCATCGATAATATGCCACTCTCGTTCGACATCAGCCGGTCTGGCGGTGTAGGTTTTCATCGTGCGTATCTCCCCGGAGGACCCGGATAGTTCACCCGTATCAGGCACAATCCCTCGGCGGGGGCGGTCGGTCCGGCCATACCGGGAATCCTCGATTCTATCATAGTGTAAAATTCGTCGACAGTCATCTTGCCCTGCCCGACCTTGATTAACGAGCCCATCATGTTGCGGACCTGGTGGGGCAGGAAAGAATCGGCAACGATATCCATATGTACCATCTTGTCTTCCTGCGTTACCGATGCCTGGAATACATTCCTTACTGTCCTTTTCTTTTTAGCCGTCTCGGCGCTGCTAACGAAAGAAGTCAGGTCGTGCTTGCCGATGAGGGCCTGGCAGGCTTTATTCATCGACGTGATATCCAGCTCGCCGTCCATCCGGTAAGCAAATCTACGCTGCAGCGGGGAACGGGTCGGGCTTTTGAATATGCTGTAGCGGTACTCCCGGCTGACGGCGTCCCTTCTGACGTCAAAGGATTTGTCCGCTACGAAGGCTTCCTTCACCGCGATATCGTCCGGCAGGAAGTGGTTCAAACCGTCGATATAGGTGCTCAAAGGCAGTGCCTTGTCCGTATCAAAGCTGATCACCTGCCCGGTGGCATGTACGCCGGCATCGGTACGACTGGCCGCTTTAATCCTCGTCTTTTTTCCCGTTAGCTTTAACAATGCTTTTTCTATCTCCCCCTGAATCGTCGGTGCGTTGGCCTGGTACTGGGAGCCGTGGTAGTCCGTCCCGTCGTATTCCACAATCAATACTATCCTGCTGCCCGTTATTGCTTCAACCACTTTCATCGCCTTCAAACGGCAGCATCGGGTACCGCTACTCAATCAGTTCCAGCTTGACCATCGGGGCACCGTCACCCAGTCTGGGCTGGAGTTTTATAATCCTCGTATAACCGCCCGGTCTTTCTTTATATCGGGGAGCCAGGTCGATGAATAATTTCTCGGTTACTTTCTTGTCCATGATAAACGAGAGAGCCTGACGATACGAATGGAGTCCGCTCTTTTTCCCCAGAGTAATCATCTTCTCGGCAATGCCGCGGATCTCCTTGGCCTTGGGCTCGGTGGTGACCAATTTCTCATGCTTCAGCAGATCGGTTACCAGGTTCCGGTATAATGCGTGCCGGTGGCCCGTCCTTCTGCCGAGTTTTCTTCCCGCTATTTTATGCCTCATGTCAGCAATTCTCCATCTTCGGGTTCCTCTTCGTCAGGCGTTTCATCCGTAACGATATCCTCTATTTTTTCACCCTGCTCCTCGATTTCCGTCGGTTCTTCCTCACCCTCTTCCGATTCTTCATCTTCGACCTTCGGGTTCAGCGACAGCCCGATTGAGGACAGGCGGTCCTCAATCTCCAGGTATGATTTCTGCCCGAAATTCCGGAGTTTGAGTAATTCCTTGGCGCCTTTGCCGATGAGTTCTCCCACGGTGGCGATATTACTGCGCCGCAGACAGTTCATCGTCCGCACCGAGAGGTCCAGTTGTTCTACCGGCATGTTGTACTTTTCGTCGGGTATGGACAGCCGTATCGCCCGCTCCTCGGCTTTCATCTGCGAGATTTTTACGTACTCGACGAACGGCGTAAGCTGCTCTATGAGGATAATCGCCGCCTGGCTGACGGAGTTGACCGGTGAAGTGGTCCCGTCCGTCCAGACTTCGAGCTGCAAACGTTCACGAGTGGTCTCACGTCCCAGATGCGTGGGCTCGACGCTGTAGTTGACCTTGAGTATCGGCGTAAAGATGGCGTCCACCGGTATCGTGCCCACCGACATATTTTCGGTAGACTCGGCTACCCTGAAGCCCGTTCCGATGTCAACGTCCATTTCAACATAAAGCGTGGCGTCGGGTTTATTGAGAGTAATCAGACAGAGCTCGGGATTGGTGATTTCAAAATCCGCCGATGGCTTGATATCGGCGGCGGTAACGCGCCCCGCTCCCTCTACCTCCAGTACAAGGGTGCCGCTCCGACTGGACAGCGGTTTTAGACGCAACTCCTTGACGTTCAAGAGAAACTCGATGACATCCTCTTTAGCATTCGGGATTACCGTAAACTCGTGCTGGACGCCCTCGATTCTAACCTGAGTCACGGCTGCCCCGTGCAGATAGCCGAGTAAAACACGACGCAGGGAATTGCCCAGGGTCATACCGAGCCCCTTTTCCAGCGGGTCGGCCACGAACCGTCCGTAATTGTCCGCCATTTCGATACATTCTATTGTTGGGATTAATAGTTCAGACAATGAACTACCTCCTTATAAACTCTCGGGAAAAGTGTTATATTACAGCCTTGGCTAAAAACTCTGTTTAACATCTCGGTGTTAATCCCTCTGAAACTATCGTGAATAATACTCGACAATCGCTTTGCCGTCAAACTTGGCGTCAACCTCCTCGGGCGTCGGTAAAGACAGCACCTGACCCACCATGTTTTGCCTGTCCAGGCTCAGCCAGTTCAGTACGGTCTTGGATTCTATATCCTCAACGAGTTGCTTGTAATACTCGGTTTTGGTACTGCCTTCGCGCCAGCCGATGGTATCGCCTTCCTTGACCAGGGCCGAAGGTATATTGGTAATGTGTCCGTTGAGGACGATATGTCCGTGTTGTACCAGCTGGCGGGCCTGAGAGCGCGAGTCCGCGAATCCCAGACGGTAGACCACGTTATCCAGTCTTCTTTCCAGCAGTATTAAAAGGTTCTCTCCGGTAATTCCCGCCTGCCTCTCGGCGTTAAGGAAGGTCTTCCGGAACTGTCTTTCCAGCGTCCCGTAGGTGTAACGGGCTTTCTGCTTTTCGCGTAACTGTAAGCCGCGGTCGGATACCCGCCGCCGCCTTCTCCCCGCACCGGCCTGTCCCGGTGGTTTCGGTCGTTTATCAACAGCGCATTTAGGCGTAAAGCAGCGGGCGCCCTTTAATAAAAGTTTCTCGCCGCTACGTCGGCATAAACGGCATACTGCTCCGGTATATCTTGCCATATTTCTCCCCTTCTAAACCCTTCTCCTCTTCGGAGGTCGGCATCCGGCGTGAGGTATCGGTGTTACATCCCTGATTCCGGTAATATAGAGACCGGAACCCTGCAGCGAACGGATAGCTGCCTCACGACCGCTGCCCGGTCCTTTGATGTATACCTCTACCTGCCGCAGTCCGTGGGTCATGGCTTTACGGGCGGCATCACGGGCTGCCATCTGAGCGGCGTAAGGAGTGCCTTTACGGGAACCCTTGAAACCGGCTGTCCCGGAACTACCCCAGGCTAATGCATTCCCCTGGGGATCGGTCAGCGTTACAACCGTGTTGTTAAAGGTCGATTGTATGTACGCCCGTCCGGTGGGGACCGTCTTTCTTTCCCGTCTCCTTGATTTTATCTTTCTTTTTTGTGCCACCCTGGCCTCCTTGTCAACTCAATAGGTGTTATTTCTTAGCCATGCCGCGTCGCTGGCCTCGTCCGGCGACCGTCTTCTTGGGACCGCGCTTGGTACGGGCGTTGGTGCGCGTACGCTGTCCCTTGACGGGCAAGCCGTGGCGGTGCCTCAAGCCGCGATAGCTGCCGATTTCAATCAGCCGCTTGACATTGAAATTAAGCTCTTTCCTCAGCTCTCCCTCGACACGGTGCTGTTTATCGATAACCTCACGAAGTCGATTTACTTCGTCCTCGGTAAGGTCTTTCACTTTTGTATCCGGTGCTATTTCAGCCTGAGCCAGGATTTTAAGGCTCAACGAAGAACCGATGCCGTATATATACTGCAGCGATACCCATGCCTGCTTGTTTACTGGTATATCAACTCCGGCTACACGTGGCATAATATTACTCCTTTATTAGCAGAGATTAACCCTGCCTCTGTTTGTGTCGGGGGTTGCTGCAAATTATTCTGACGACTCCCCGTCGTTTTATTACCTTGCACTTTTCGCATCTAACTTTTACTGAAGCTCTTACTTTCATCGTTCTAACCTTTTTATTATTTAAGCCGATAGGTTATCCTGCCCCGCGTCAGGTCGTAGGGAGACAGTTCTATCAGCACTTTATCACCGGGCAGTACCCTGATGTAATGCATTCTTATCTTGCCCGAAATATGGGCTAAAACCTCATGCCCGTTGGGCAGCTCGACGCGAAACATGGCATTGGGTAGTGCCTCGACTACTGTCCCCTCGACTTCTATGGCTTCTTTCTTAGCCATCTACAACCTTCGTCAACACCTCCGGTACACTATCGCTAATTGCTATGGTATGTTCAAAATGTGCTGAAAGGCTGCTGTCAGCGGTAAGTACCGTCCACCGGTCTTTAGCGACCCTGGTAGACGAACCACCGGTATTCAGCATCGGTTCCAGCGCCAGCGTCATACCCTTTTTCAATACGGGTCCCGTCCCCGGGATGCCGTAATTCGGTATCTGCGGGTCTTCATGCATGGCACGTCCGATGCCGTGGCCCGTGTACTCACGGACTACCGAATAATTTTTCGATTCCGCGTATTTCTGAATAGCGGCGGACACATCCCCGAGTGTTGCCCCGGCCCTGGCCGCCGCAATGCCTGCTTCCAGAGACTCCCTGGTGGCATCGATAAGCCGCCTGGCTGCCGGGCTGATTTTGCCGACGGGTACGGTTATCGCGGCATCGCCTTGAAAGCCCTCGTAAATAACCCCGAAATCGAGAGAGACGATATCGCCTTCTTTCAGGACTCTCTCTCCAGGAATCCCGTGCACAATCTCGTCATTCACCGACACGCAGAGATTTGCCGGGAAACCGTGGTAGCCTTTGAACGAAGGAGTGACTCTACGTATCTCCAGCTCGGTTTCGGCAATCATATCCAGTTCCTTTGTTTTCACACCCGGTCTCACCCGTTCGCTTATTTTCTGCAATATTTCAGCGACTATTCTTCCCGCCTGCCGCATTGTATCAATCTCTATATCAGATTTTATAATTATACCCATAAAGGACACAATCCCCCTTAAAGTAAGGATGCCACTATTCTCTTATTTACCTCAGCCGAGTCGCCTACGCCGTTTATCTCCAGCAGCTTACCGGTGCTGGTATAGTAGTCTATCAGAGGCGATGTCTCCGCAAAATAGACCTCCAGCCGCTTCTTGATAGTTTCTGCATTATCATCATCACGCTGGTACAGCTCTCCGCCACACCGGTCGCATTTACCGGCAACTTTCGGCGGTGAATCCACCTCGTGGTAGGGCGTCTGGCAGTTACGGCATATCCAGCGTCCACTGAGCCTTTTCATGAGTTCTTCTTCCGATACGGCTATATAAACTACCTTATCGATTTGTTTCGACTGTTTTTCGAGTGCTTTATCCAGTGCCTCCGCCTGCTGTAAATTCCGGGGAAAGCCATCGAGAATTGCCCCGTTGACACAATCGGGAGCCGATAGCCTTTCCAGTACCATTTGTATTGTAATCTCATCGGGGACCAGCTGGCCCTTGTCCATATAAGCCTTGGCTTTCAGGCCCATTTCGGTCTCATCCCGTAAAGCCTGCCGAAACAGGTCGCCGGAAGCTACCTGTACCAGATTAAGCTTATCTGCCAGCATTACTGCCTGCGTGCCTTTACCGGCACCGGGAGCTCCCAAAAGTATAATATACACCAATTACTCCTATTTAATAAAGCCTTCATAGCGCCGCATTACCAGCTGCGCCTCAAGCTGCTTCATAGTATCTAAAATAACACCGACAACGATAAGCATACCCAGACTTGATAGCTGTATCTGCTGGACGTCCGTAACCGTCCTGGCGAGGAAGGGCATGACGGCGACGAATGCCAGGAAAAGCGCCCCGGCCCAGGTTATCCGGTTGATAACCCCGCTGAGATAGGACGCCGTGTTTTTCCCCGGTCTGATGCCGGGAATAAATCCTCCCTGTTTCTGCAGTGTCCCGGGCAGGTCCTGCTGCTGGTAGGTTATCATCGTATAGAAAAACGTAAATCCCACCGCCAGCAGGAAGTAAAGAATCCAGTAAAACGCGCCTAGCGGCAGCGCCGTACCCGGATTGAACAGCCGCTGGATGGTATACCAGAAACCCGATGTCGCGTCGCCGACGAAGTAGCTGGCTACCACTCCCGGGAAGAGCACCAGCGACATGGCGAAGATAAGCGGTATCATGCCGGCGCTGTTAACGCGCATCGGAATATGCGTTGTTCCAGACTGCTTATACATACGTCCCCCACGGAAGACACTACGGGCATACTGCACCGGAATTCTACGGTGTGCCTCCGTGAAAATGACAATCAGGATAATGGTAGCCAGGACAATGAGTCCGTATACTATCAGTCCTGTCGTATTTTCTTTAGCCAGGAAACCCTGCCGGATGAGCGTCGGGTATCCGGCTACAATCCCCCCGAAGATGATTATCGATATGCCGTTGCCGATTCCGTATTCGGTAATAAGCTCGCCGAGCCAGACCAGGAAGACGGTCCCGGCAATCAGCGATACTACGATGGTAACGGTGAGCATCGTATTAGAGGGATCAACCGGTGATATCAACGTGCCCCCTACGTTAATGGGGCGCTGCATTAAGACCAGCTGTCCGTATCCCGAAAGCCCTGCCAGCGGTACCATCAACCAGTGGGTAATCAGGTTTATTTTATTCCTCCCCGATTCACCTTCCTGGGAAAGCGCCTGGAGCCGCGGAATCACCGGCACCAGCAGTATCATGATAATCGAAGCGGTGATATAGGGGTATACGCCCATGGACGCCACGCTGAACTGCTTCATGGCGCCGCCGCTGAACAGGTTAAGCATACCCAGCAGGGCGTTTTGATTAAAAAGCTCCTGGAGAGCAGTTGGGTTCACGCCCGGCAAAGGAACATGAGAGACAAACCGGAATATCACCAGGATGCCGAAGGTAACCAGGATGCGGCGTCGCAGGTCGGGCAGACTGAAGGCGTCAATCATCGCCTGCAGCAGTCTGGGCCTACTTGGCCTTTGACGCATACTCGACCTCCTCGACCTTACCGCCAGCGGCTTCTATTTTAGCCTTAGCCGAAGCTGAAAACTTATTAGCTTTGACCGTTAGAGGATGCTTGATATCCCCGTCGGCCAGAACCTTGACCGGCTTCCGCAGGGATTTGACCAGACCGGCAGCCGCCATTTTCTCCGCGTCCACCTCGCTGCCGGACTCGAACGCACTGAGCTTTCCGATACTCACGGTGCTGTACTCTACTCTGAAGATGTTCGTAAAACCGCGCTTCCGGGGCAGGCGTTTTATCAGGGGTAACTGACCGCCCTCGAAGCCGGGCCGCATCTTATAACCGGCGCGTGATTTCTGTCCCTTGGAGCCGCGTCCGGAATAGGTGCCGTTACCGCTGCCGTCGCCGCGACCGACACGTTTTCTGTCCTTCCTCGAGCCCGGAGCCGGAACGATACTATTTTGTCTGACCATTCACTTCCTCTACTTTGACCAGGTGCCTTACTTTATTAATCATTCCTCTGATTGAGTTGGTATCTTCATGCACCACGCTCTGGTTCAGCCGGTGAAAACCGAGCGATGCCAGAGTTCGCTTCTGTCTTCTCTCATAGCCGATGCCGCTCTTAATCCAGGTTACACGTATCTTACTCACCGGCGGGCGCCTCCTCGGCAGTAGCTCCTGATTTACGCTTGGCGACCACTTCCCCGGGATGTCTCAGCTCACTGAGGGCCCGCATGGTTGCTTTGGCGACATTGATATGATTGGCACTTCCCAGTGATTTTGTAAGTATATCTTTGACGCCTGCCGCCTCCAGGACTGCCCGGACGCTGCCGCCAGCGATAACTCCGGTGCCCGGAGCCGCCGGTTTTAACAGGACTCTGGCTGCCCCGTAATTAACGGTAATCTCATGAGGGATGGTGCTGCCGTCCAGCGGTACTTTTATCAGGTTTTTCCTGGCCTTGGCGCCGCCTTTATTAATAGCCGTGGGGACCTCGGTCGCCTTGCCGATACCCAGACCGACATGCCCCTCGCCGTCGCCGGTTACCACCAGGGCACTGAACCTGAGACGCTTGCCGCCTTTCATTACCTTGGCGACCCGGTTAACGTCGATTAATTTATCGTTCAGATTCAGTTCGGTGGTATCTATCTGGCTTAATGGCTGCTTCATCAGTTGTCTAACATCCCCCTTTAAAACTTCAGCCCGCCCTCACGGGCTGCTTCCGCCAGTGCTTTTATCCGGCCGTGGTATTTACAGCCGTTACGGTCAAAGGCTACCTGTTTTATGCCCTTCTCTGACGCTCTCTTGGCCAGCAGTGAGCCGACCATCGCGGCCTTGCCTGTCTTTGATTTCCCGGCACTACCACCGGCTATCTCCACATCGATGGTTGACGCCGTCACCAGAGTATGGCCCTTTATGTCGTCAATTACCTGGGCGTAGATATGGTTTAAACTGCGGAAAACGCATAATCTCGGCCGGGAGTCAGTGCCGCTTATTTTCTGCCTGACCCGGTTATGCCGTCGGTAACGCGCTTCTCTGGTGTTTAATTTACCCATATTTCCTAGCCGCCTACTACCTTTCCGGCTTTACCCGGTTTAAGGTGTACGACCTCTCCTGCGTATCTGATACCCTTGCCTTTATAGGCATCGGGCGGGCGGATGGCGCGAATGTTGGCGGCCATCTCTCCCACCATCTCTTTATTGGCGCCGGTTACTTTAATCCGGTTGTTTCCTTCTACGTCCAGAGCCGTGCCCGGCAGGGGTATTACTTCCACCGGGTGAGAGTAACCGATGCGTATCGTCAGGTTATTACCGGTTTTCTCGGCGCGATATCCGACGCCGACTATCTCCAGCGTTTTCTCAAACCCCTTGGATACCCCCTCTACCATATTGGCCAGGAGGCTACGTGTCAGACCGTGATAGGCACGGTGTTTCGTATTGTCGCTGGGACGCGATACTTCTATGGTATCGCCTTCCATTTTAATCAGCATTTCATCGGGAAGGGAGCGGCTGAGTTCGCCCTTCGGACCGCTTACCGTAACCGTATTGCCATCAATATTCACTTTTACCCCGGAGGGTACCGTTATCGGCATTTTACCTATTCTGGACATGTATATCTCCCCGGTTAGTTACCATACGTAGCATAAAAGTTCCCCGCCCGAGCTCTGGCGCCAGGCCTGCTGTCCCGTTCTCACGCCCTGAGACGTGGAAACTATGGCGATTCCCAGTCCGCCGTAAACCCGCGGGATTTCTCTCTTCTGGACGTATACCCTTAATCCAGGTTTACTGACGCGTTTCAGTCCCGCTATTGCCGGTTTATTATCATCCAGATATCTTAGCTTGATGCTGATGTCCCGGTGCGGTTTACCTTTTACTACCTCATAATCGGTAATAAACCCTTCCTCCTTGAGAATTCTGGCAATAGCCAGCTTCATCTTGGACGAAGGTACTTTAACATTGTCGTGCCTTGCCATCAGGGCATTCCGTATTCTGGTTAACATATCGGCTATCGGATCAGTTACTGTCATACCTGTATTTCCTTTTTATATTACCAGCTTGATTTCCTTACTCCCGGGAGCTGCGCATTAAGCGCCAGGTGGCGGAAACATATCCGGCAAATGCCGAATTTCCTGATATAGGCGCGGGGCCGTCCGCACAGCTTGCATCTATTATGCTTCCTGGTAGAGTATTTAGGCGTGAGCTTGGATTTCGCTATCATCGACTTTTTAGCCATGTTTAATTCACTCCGTCCTTGGCAAAAGGCATTCCCAGTAATTCGAGCAGGTGTCTGCCTTCTTCATCATTTTTGGCCGTGGTTACTATCGATATTCCCATGCCCCGTGCTTTATCTATCTTGTCATAGTCTATCTCCGGGAAGAATATCTGCTCCTTGAATCCCAGGGTATAGTTACCGCGACCGTCGAAAGAGTCCGTAGGGACTCCCTGGAAGTCCTGTATACGCGGTAATACGGCATTGACCAGTTTCTCAAAGAAGTCATACATCCGCTCTCCCCGAAGGGTTACCATCATTCCTATCGGCATACCTTCTCTTAATTTGAAGGCGGCGATAGACTTCTTGGCGCGGGTAATAACCGGGTGCTGCCCGGATATCGCCGTAATATCGGCCTCTCCCGATTCCAGGGCTTTGGCGTTGGAGATGGCCTCGCCCAGTCCGATATTAAGCACTATCTTCTCGAGGCGTGGCGCCTGCATTACGTTACTGAAACCGCACAGCTCCATCAGGCGCGGGACAACCTCTTCCTTATATTTTTCTTTCAGTCTTACCATCTAGTCAATAACCTCATTGCAGACACGGCAGAATCTTACTCTCCGCCCGTCTTCAAGCTTCGTATAACCTATCCGGCAGGGTTTACCGCATTTGTCACAGACCAGCATAACGTTGGACACGTGTACCGACGCTTCCAGGTCGATGATACCGGCCTGGCGGGCAGCGCCGCGTGCCTTGGAGTGCTTTTTAATAAAATTAACACCTTCGATGATGATGCGCTGCTTCTTAGGATAGGCGAAACGCACCTTACCCGTTTTACCCCTGTCCTTACCGTTTATCACCAGGACATTATCGTCTTTTTTTATCTTCATAATGCGTTCTACCTATAGAACCTCGGGTGCCAGCGAAATTATCTTGGTGTAGTTTTTATCTCTCAGTTCCCGGGCCACCGGACCGAAAATGCGGGTGCCTTTGGGATTGTTTTTATCGGTGAGAATTACCGCGGCATTCTCATCGAATTTTATGTAGGAACCGTCCGGGCGTCGGTAGGGCTGCGCCGTGCGAATGATAACGGCACGTACCACTTCGCCTTTCTTGGTACCGGCATTCGGGATTGCCCGCTTGACCGATGCTACAATCACATCTCCCACGCGGGCATATTTCTTACGAGTGCCCCCGAGGACGTTAATGCACATTATTTCACGTGCCCCCGTGTTATCTGCTATTTTTAATCTGGTCTGCATCTGAATCATGTTATTTCACCAACGTTTTCATCAGTTATTTCCTCAGGTTTGATTTCGGCAACTTCTCCCTTGGTGATAATCTCCGCTACCCTCCAGCGTTTTTCCCGGGAAAGCGGCCGTGTCTCTTCGATGCGTACCGTGTCTCCCGTCCGGCACTGGTTCTTCTCATCATGGGCCTTGTATTTCACGGCTCTCCTGATGTTCTTCTTATACAGCGGATGGCGTCGCGGCGTATCAACGGCAACGACGACTGTCTTGTCCATCTTGTCGCTGATTACCTTGCCAAATCTGGTCTTGCGTTTTTGTTCCATCCCTCTTATTACCTACCTTATCCCCAGTTCTCTTTCGGCAAGCAGGGTTTTCAGCCTGGCTATCTTTTTCTTGACTCTCCGCAATTCACGATGGTTCACCAGCTGCTTGGTTGCCACCCGGAACCTGAGGTTAAACATCTCCTGATGGGTATCTTCCAGTTCCTTCTTCAGGTCACCCTCGCTCATATCTCTGAATTCTTTAAGTCTCAACTCTCTGGCTCCCAACTCCTATGATTCGCTGCCGGTGGCTGCCAGACTTTCCCTGAGAACGAATCTGGATTTCACCGGTAGTTTATGCGATGCCAGGCGAATCGCTTCCCGGGCAGCGCTTTCACCGACTCCTGCCATTTCAAAGACAACTCTCCCCGCTTTAACCACGGCCACCCAGTGGTCGGGGACGCCCTTGCCGCTGCCCATACGCGTTTCGGCGGCTTTCTTACTGACGGGCTTATCCGGGAAAGCCCGTATCCAGACCTTGCCGCCGCGACGGATATAGCGCGTGATGGCGCGACGGGCGGCTTCTATCTGCGCACTCGTCAGCCAGGCGGATTCCATTACCTGCAATCCGTAGTCGCCGAAATTGATTTCGTTCCCCGACTGCGCTTTACCACGGCGTTTCCCCCGCTGCGCTTTACGGTATTTAACACGCTTAGGCTGCTGCATCCTTGTCCTCTTCCTTGCTTTCCGCTGGCGGCTCTGCCTCGGCGGTTACTTCCTTTTTGTCTGAGGCTTTCTTGGTTTTGGTAGTTTTCCTGGCTTTTTTAGCTGCCGGTTTCTCTTCCGCTTCCGCAGCGGAGGGTTCTTCGGCAGGTTTTTCTTTGGCTTTAGCGGTTGTTTTTACCGCCTTCGTTTCCGTTTTCTTGGTAGCCGTAGCTTTGGTAGCCTTCTTCGCCTTTGTCCTGGCGGGTTTTTTCTCCGGTTCGGCTTCTTCAGCCACTGCCTCGGCCGGTTTCTCTTCTTCGGCTACTGCCTCAGCAACGGCCTCGGGTTCTTCGGTAACGGCCTCGGCAGGTTTTTCTTCTTCAACCGCAGGCGCCACGGCCTCAGCCTCTTCGACTACTGCCTCGGCGGGTGTTTCCTCTATCTCTTCCGGTTTCGGTTCCGGCAGGATTTGCCCTTTATATATCCAGACCTTGACGCCGATTCGCCCCAGAGTGGTACATGCCTCGGTAAAACCGTAATCGATGTCGGCCCTGAGCGTATGCAGAGGCACCTGTCCCTCGTGAGAAGTCTGGCGGCGGGCTATCTCGGCGTTGCCCAGCCTCCCCGCGCAGCTTACCTTTATTCCTTTCGCCCCGGCCTGAATCGTGCGGAAAATCGCCTGCTTCATGGCGCGGCGGTAGGCTATGCGTCGTTCTATCTGTTCCGCTACCGACCTGGCTACCAGATAGGCATCCATCTCCGGCTGGCGGACTTCCTGTATATTAAGTCGTATCTTTTTCCCGATGAGACCCTCGAGGTAAGCCCTCATCTCGTCGACCCTCTGGCCGCCCCGTCCGATGACGATGCCCGGCCGGGCGGTATGGAGGGTTATGGTTACGTCCTTGGCTTGCCGGTCTATCTCGATTAATGAGATAGCCGCCTCGGGGTACTTCTTCCTTATCGTCTCACGGAGCTTGACATCCTCAAGGATGAACTCACTGTATTGAGTGTCGCTGTACCACTTGGACTGCCAGTCTTTAATGACGCCAAGACGGAAACCCGTCGGGTGAACTTTATGACCCAATTATACCTCCTCCGCAACGATGACCGTGATATGGCTGGAATGCTTACGGATGGGACTCGTCCGTCCCCGCGAACGCGGTCGGTATCTCCGCAGGCTCCGCGCCTCATCGACATATATTTTTACTATCTTCAGGTCGGCAGGGTCTATCTGAAAATTATTTTCAGCATTGGATACCGCCGACTGCACCAGCTTGGCGACAATCCTGGCTTTAGGTGTGGGTGTGAATTGAAGTAGCGTTAGCGCTTCTTCCACCCTTTTTCCCCGCACCATATCGACCAGCGGTCGCACCTTGACGGCGGGTATTCCTGTGTCTTTAGCTGTAGCTTTTACTTCCACTTACCTGAGCTCTCTCTTTTTTACCTGGGTTACTTTATCGGACCTTGATATATGCCCCCGGAAAGTCCGCGTGGGAGCAAATTCGCCCAGTTTATGACCTACCATGTTCTCGTTGATATATATCGGCACATGCCTTCTGCCGTCATGGACGCCGATGGTCATCCCCACCATCTGCGGCAGTATCGTAGAAGAACGCGCCCAGGTCTTGATAACCGTCTTTTGATTCGAGCGTATGACGGCATCTACTTTCTTCATCAGTTTTTCATCAATTGCCGGGCCTTTTTTCGTTGACCTTGACATATTTCCCCTCTATCCGCCTATTTTCCGCGGCGTTTGACAATCATTCGGTCCGAAGCCTTGGGTTTGCGGGTCTTATAACCCAGGGCTGGTTTACCCCAGGGGGTCTTCGGTCCGGGCATACCCACCGGCGACCTTCCTTCGCCGCCGCCGTGGGGATGGTCTCGCGGTGACATTGCCGAGCCTCTTACCGTCGGCCGCCAACCCATGTGACGCTTGCGTCCTGCCTTACCCAGGCTGATATTCTGATGTTCTACGTTACCTATCTGGCCGATGGTAGCCAGGCATTCACTCCGTACGCGCCGAATCTCGCCTGACGGGAGCCGGATATGGGCGTATTCACCCTCCTTGACCATCAGCTGAGCCGACGCTCCGGCGCTGCGTACTATCTTGCCACCCCGACCTTTTTGAAGTTCGATGTTATGTATCTCTGTGCCCGTGGGCATGCTTGCCAGGGGCATGGCGTTACCCGGTTTTATCGCGGCTTTGTCGCCGGACATCACCGTGTCGCCGACATTCAACCCCACCGGCGCCAGGATATAGCGTTTATCGCCGTCGGCGTAGAAGATAAGGGCGATGCGCGCCGAGCGGTTGGGGTCGTACTCTATAGCCGCCACCCGGCCGGGGACACCGGGCTTGTCCCGCTTGAAATCGATGATGCGTAAGCGGCGCTTAGCCCCTCCCCCGCGGTGACGGACGGTTATCTTGCCCCGGTTATTCCGGCCCGCTTTCTTTTTCAGAGGCAGCAGCAAGGATTTTTCCGGTTTATCCTTCGTTATCTCTTCGAAGGTATAACCACTCATCCCCCGTCGACCGGGTGAGGTTGGTTTATATTTCTTTATCGGCACTCAACTTCTCCCTTAATTCCTAAACACCTTCAAAAAATTCTATTTTATCCCCCGCCTGGAGGGTAACAATCGCTTTCTTCCAGTTGCGTGTTTGAACTATCCTTCGCCCTACTCTCTTAGCTTTACCCCGCATGGTAATTACGTTCACCCCGGTTACTTTTACCTTGAAAGCAGCTTCAATAGCCTGCTTGACCTGCGGTTTATTGGCACCTTCGGCTATTTCAAAGGCGTATTTATTCAAAGCCTGGAGGTCCGTGCTTTTTTCGGTTATCAACGGCCGGCGCAGTACCTCATACAGATGCATCTTTTTCCTCCTGCGCGCTGCCGTTGCCCCACAGTTTTTCCGCCAGGCGTACCGCGGCTTCGGTCATCAATAATAATTTATAAGATAGAATCTCATTTACACTTATAACGCTGGCCGGTAATGTTTTTATCTTTTTAAGGTTCCGGGCCGATTTAATAACGTTTTCATCCGGTTCCGGTGTAATAATCAATGCCGAGGAATCAACGCCCAGCGCCGCAAGGGCCTCGACCATTTTTTTTGTCTTGGGTTCGGAAAAACCCCATTCCTCCAGTACCTTAAGTTCGCCGTCGGCGGCCTTGGCGGATAGTACGCACCTTAAAGCCAGCCGCCGCATTTTCTTCGGCAGGTCCTGGCGGTAACTCCTCGGGTGCGGCCCGAAGGTAACCCCGCCCCCAACGCGCAGCGGAGATTTCTTGCTGCCGGCGCGGGCGTAGCCGGTGCCTTTCTGGCGATAAAGCTTCCGGGTGCTGCCTCTCACGTTAGCTCTCGTCTTGGTGGCAGCCGTTCCCTGGCGCGCGTTAGCCTGCTGCCCGACCATTACCTGGTGGACAATAGCTTCATTAAACGGTGCGGCAAAAACCGCATCGCTGACTTCTATCTGCCTGACCTCTTCACCGGAGATATTGTATACCGGAATCTGCACCTTAACTCTTCACCCTCCTCGACTTTTTAATCAGCAGCAGCGAGTTTTTCGCTCCCGGCACGGCTCCTTTGAGGAGCAACAGGTTGCGGTCGGCATCCGCCTGGTATACCTCCAGGTTGACCACGGTTGCCTGGTGGTTTCCCATGTGTCCCGGCATGCGCATTCCTTTGAATACCCGGCCTGGTGAGGAACCGGCACCGACGGATCCCGGGGCGCGGTGGCGGTCGGACTGCCCGTGAGTCTTGGGCCCCCCGGCAAAATGGTGACGTTTCACCGTACCGGCAAACCCTTTGCCTTTGGAGATGCCGGTAACGTTAACCATGTCTCCCGTTTTAAACAGGCTCACGTCTACTGTCTGTCCCGCTTCCGTGTCGCCGATATCATCCAACCTGAACTCCCGCAGGTGGGTATATTTCACCTTTTCCTTGCCACGCTTTTTCTTCGAGGATTTCGGTTGTACCTTTTCCCCGAAACCGAGCTGAGCGGCAATATATCCGTCGCTTTCGACGGTCTTCAGCTGCGTGACGGTGCAGGGACCGGCTTCGATAGCGGTTATGGCGTGTACCTTGCCGTCATCGCCGTATACCTGCGTCATGCCTAATTTCTTGCCAATAATTCCATCGGTCATATTTCTAACCATTGGTCATTGCGAGCGAAGCGAAGCAATCCGTTTTACACCGGATGCGGATTACGGATTGCTTTGTCATCCTTCCCTGGAAGGATTCCTCGCAATGACATTCATTAAAATTTATTACTTCCTTATCACAGCTTAATATCTATCTCTACTCCCGAGGGTAAATTCAGTTTGGTCAGGGCGTCTATCGTCTTGGATGTTGTCTGGACGATATCGATAAGCCGTTTATGGGTACGAATTTCAAACTGCTCCTGGGAGTCTTTGTCGATAAACGGTGAACGGATGACGCTGTATTTCTGGATGCGCGTCGGCAGGGGTACCGGCCCTACGGCAACGGCACCGGTGCTTTCCACCGCCTCCAGTATCTGCTGCGCCGACTGGTCCACCAGCTTGTGGTCAAAACCTTTTAACTTTATCCGGATTTTCTGATTAGCCATGTTTCCTGCCTACAGCTTTTTCTATTATCTGGTCGGTAAGTTCTGCCGGTATTGTCTCGTAGCTGTTGAACTCAAGCGAGTGCGTGGCTCTGCCCTGCGATATCGACCTTAGTCGCGTCGCGTAGCCGAACGATTCCGCTAAGGGTATCAGACAGTGGATCACGTAGGTCTCGCCCTGTGTGTCAACCTTGACTATATGACCTCTTTTTGCATTCAGGTCACCGATAATATCACCCAGGAACTGCTCCGGGGTAACCACTTCCAGTTTCATTACCGGCTCGAGGAGAACGGGTTTGGCTTTCTTGGCGCCTTCCCGGAAAGCCAGCGAACCGGCCATCTTGAAGGCTATGTCCGATGAATCTACTTCGTGGTAGCTGCCGTCATAGAGCGTGGCTCTGATATCCACCACGGGGTAGCCGGCCAGCGTTCCCGTCTCCATGGCTTCTTTAATCCCGGCCTCGACCGGGCCGATATACTGTTTCGGTATGGTACCGCCCTTGATGGCTTCGACGAACTGGAAGCCCTGTCCGCGTTCGAGGGGTTCCAGTTCAACGTTAACGTGTCCGTACTGGCCATGCCCTCCGCTCTGCCGGATGAACTTGCCCTCTGTCTGCACCGTGACGGTAATCGTCTCACGGTAGGAGACCCGGGGCTGTCCTACTTTCACGCCGACCCTGAATTCGCTGACAAGTCGGCTGGCGATTACCTCCAGGTGGAGTTCTCCCATGCCGGAGATAATGGTTTGTCCCGTGTCTTCATTAAACGCAACCTTAAAGGTCGGGTCTTCCTCGGTTAATTTTTGAAGGGCGTCTCCCAGTCTCTCCTGGTCGGCCCTGGTTTTCGGCTCGATGGCAACGGATATTACCGGCTCGGGAAAGCGTATCGATTCCAGCAGGATTGCCTTGGCGTGGTCGCAGAGAGTATCCCCGGTGAAGGTGTTTTTCAGTCCCAGCGTAGCCACGATAGAGCCGGTGTCGGCAATTTCCACATCTTCGCGGTGGTTGGCGTGCATCAACAAAAGGCGGCCGACTCTTTCGGAGCGACCGCGGGTTGGATTGTATATCTGGGAACCTATCTTGACTTTGCCAGAATAAACCCTGAAATAAACAAGCCTGCCGACAAACGGGTCGGTAACCACTTTAAACGCCAAGGCGGAAAACGGAGCATCATCGCTGGATTCTCTGGTAACCTTCTCGCCCGATTTGATATCTATACCCTCGATGGGCGGGACCTCCAGGGGAGATGGCAGGTAATCACCGATAGCGTCCAGTAGAGGTCGAATCCCCATATTTTTCAGGGCGCTACCGCAAAGAACGGGCACTCCTTTGTTTTTTAGAGTTACCCGTCTTAAAGCTTGCTTTAGTTCTTCGGAACTCACCTCGTGGCCTTCGACGTAGGCTACCATCATGTCGTCATCGTGCTCGGCCAGCTTGGCAATGAGCGTATGACGCATATCGGCAATTCTGGTAATTTCCGATTCCGGAACGGTGATTTCCTCCGATACTTTGTCGGGGTCGGTATTAAAGCGCCAGGCTTTATTTTCTACCAGGTCGATAACATCCCGGAAAGAACTCTCGTCACCTAAAGGGACCTGTATCGGCAGGGGTGTTGCCTGCAGTCGTGTTTCAATCATTAGCACCGTTCGGTGAAAATTGGCGCCAACGCGGTCCATCTTGTTGATAAAGCAGATTCGCGGTACCTTATACCGGTCCGCCTGCCGCCATACCGTCTCGGACTGCGCTTCGACACCGGCCACGGCATCGAAAACCACCAGCCCGCCGTCGAGTACCCTGAGGCTGCGTTCTACCTCGGCGGTAAAGTCTACATGCCCCGGGGTATCGATGATATTGATGCGGTACTTCCGCCAGTCGCAGGTCGTTGCCGCCGCGGTTATGGTAATACCACGCTGTCTCTCCTGCTCCATCCAGTCCATCACGGCGGTGCCTTCGTGTACTTCACCGATTTTATAGGTACGTCCGGTATAATAGAGTATCCTCTCGGTGACGGTTGTCTTACCGGCATCGATATGAGCGATAATGCCTATGTTCCGGATATCCTCCAGAGGAAAACTCCTGGGCACTTTCTTCTCTCCCGCTGTTTTTGGATTTTTTACATTAACACTGCTAATAATCGGAAAACCTCTTACCATCTATAGTGAGCAAAGGCTCGGTTAGCCTCGGCCATTCTATGCGTATCTTCACGCTTCTTAATCGTATTCCCCTGTCCCTGGAAGGCATCGATGAGCTCTTCGGCCAGTCTCTCTTTCATCGGCTTGCCTTTCCGGGCTCGGGCTGAAGCAATCAGCCAGTTTATTGCCAGGAAGAGACCGCGGTCGGGCATGACCTCTACTGGTACCTGGTAGGTAGCACCGCCGACTCGCCGGGGTTTTACCTGGAGTAAAGGCGTGGCATTTCTCACTGCCTGTTCCAGCGCTGCCACCGGGTCTTTCGATACCTGCTGACTCAGCGTTTCCAAAGCGCTGTAGACGATGCTCTCGGCGGTACGCTTCTTGCCGCAGGACATTATCTTGGCAATCAGTCTGGCTACCGTAGCGCTTCTATATTTAGCGTCGGGGATTATTTCTCTCTTTTGTGCTCTGGCTCTTCTCGGCATAACAGTTCCTCGGATTATTCTATCTCGGTTCTTGCTTTAGCCCGTTTACTCCCGTACTTGCTGCGTCCCTGCTTGCGGTCGGACACGCCGGTGGTATCCAGCGCACCCCGGACGATATGGTAGCGGACTCCGGGTAAGTCTTTCACACGGCCGCCTCTTATCAGCACCACCGAGTGCTCCTGAAGCTCATGTCCCTCTCCGGGAATATAAGCCGTTACCTCCATGTGGTTGGTAAGTCGCACCCTGGCTATCTTACGCAGCGCCGAATTGGGTTTCCTGGGAGTGGTTGTTTTTACCTGTATGCATACGCCGCGTTTCTGCGGCGAGCTCTTCCCCGATAACACCCTGTTTTTCAGGGCATTATAGGTGTAAGCCAGCGCCGGCGTTTTGTCTTTCTTGGCAGACTTTTTCCGCCCTTTACGGACTAATTGATTTATTGTTGGCATTATCTCTTTCCTCTCCCCACAATTACAATGGATGAGCCTTAGCCCATCCATTCTCAAGATTACTGACAGATTGAGGTTATTACGTCACTCTGTCAGCTTCAAACGAATACTGAGCACCAAATATAAAACTTAACACAAACCAATACTGTCTGTCAACATCTTTCATCGTGCAAACACAAAAAAACGTTCAACAAGGCTCGATAATGAAAATATGTATTGACGGGATTGAGATATTATGTTATATTATATAATAATTTAGGTAATGATAGCAATGCCAGATTACAGTATTACTAAATATTATTTTAGCTTTTTTCAATTTACTTGGCGCGCACCGCGTGAGGAGGGCCGAGGCATATAAGCACAGGTATGATTGGTTAATATAAAAATACGGAATGCAGGCTGAGCCCTCCTCGCGGAGGGTTTTTTTGTTGTATAAATTCCGGCGGGAATTCGCTATTTATAAATATATAAGGAGATGGGAAAATGATAATCATGAAAACAGAAGCCACCGATGAAGAAATCACCGGAGTAGTCAGGGAGACAACGAAATACGGCTTGAGAGTTGATATTGCCCGGGGTGAAAACAGCACCGTAATCAGCCTCGTCGGCGACCAGAGTAAGGTCCCGTTTTCACATCTGGCGGTTCTCCCTGGCGTGAAAGAAGCATTGATGGTCGAAACTCCCTACCGACTTATCAGTCGCGAATACGCCCGGCATTATGACGGAGAGACGAAGCACCGGGCGATTAATGTGGGAGACATAACCATCGGCGGTGACGAACCGGTGTATATTGCCGGTCCCTGTGCCATACAAAGCAAACGGCAGCTTTTCAGGATTGCCGAAGGCGTTAAAAAAGCCGGGGCTCATATCCTTCGGGGAGGCGTCTTCAAACCGAGGATGTCCGTCCACACCTTCCAGGGCCTGGGTTCTATCGGTCGGGAGCAGGCCGAGGAAGCTTTAAGCTGGCTCCGTGAAGCCGGGGACAGATACGAAATGCCGGTAATCACCGAGGCCAGAGGTGAATCACAGGTCGATATGGTGGCGGAGTACGTCGATATCCTCCAGATTGGCACCAAGAATATGTATGACCAGGACTTGATTACTGCCGTGGCCAGGAAAAACAAGCCGGTCCTGTACAAGAGGCATTTCGGGGCGGGTATTGAAGAATTCCTTTCCTGTGCCGAATATATCGCCGCCGAGGGAAACCGCGACATCATCCTCTGTGAGCGGGGTGTGTTGCCCCTGGGTAAAGGTAAAAATTATACCAGGTATACCCTCGATGTTGCCGCCATACCGGTACTCATGAAGGAGACCTACCTGCCGGTTGTCGCCGACCCCAGTCACGGTACCGGGCGCCGCGACCTTATTTTCGATATGAGTTGCGCCGCTATTGCCGCCGGTGCCTGCGGACTGATAATCGAAACACATTACAATCCCGCGGAATCGCCGGTCGACAGTCAGCAGATGATTACGCCTGACGAGCTTAAAGAGGTGATTGATACATGTCAGCGTATCCACCGGATTATTGCATCTGCCAGGAAGTAAAGGTAAAATGACATCAATGAAAAAGGTAAAAGTAGACCTTCAAAAGAATAGCTACGAGATACACATCGGCAACGGTCTGATGCCGCAGGTCGGCCCCTGGCTGAAGGAGTTGGGCTATTCCGGTAGAGCCGTTATCATTACCGATACCACGGTCAAGGCTCTGTACGCCGATGTTTTATCCCGTGGGCTGACTGACGCCGGTTTTAATGTCAGTGTCCTGGAAATACCCCCGGGCGAAGAGCAGAAAACCCTGGAGGCAGCGGGTGGGCTCTACGAGAAGCTCACCGGGGCTTATGCGGAAAGGATGACTCCCGTTATCGCTCTGGGTGGTGGGGTAGTCGGCGACCTGGCCGGGTTCGTAGCGGCGACCTACATGCGCGGCGTGCCCCTGGTGCAGGTACCGACGACGCTCCTGGCGCAGGTGGACAGCAGCATCGGCGGCAAGACGGCGGT
>CAZCZJ010000036.1:0-21900 GCA_964503235.1 uncultured Dehalococcoidaceae bacterium
GAGGGGGACCGAGGGGGAGGATTATATCGATGGGGGATAAAGGGGGTGAGGCAGAAAAGGAGACGGATTGCTTCGCTTCGCTCGCAATGACAGATAAGTACTCGCAATAGTAGATAAGTAACAGAAGAAAGATAAGGTTGGAGGGAGAGGTTAAAATACTCTATCAAGGATTATTCTTCAGCCATCCCCTTACCATGTTCTCTTCGTCCTTGCGGGTGGTTATTTTGCCGTCCAGTTTAGCCTCGCGGAGTACTAACAGGGCCTCTTTTATCCGCGGTCCCTCGGGAACGCCGAGTCGTTTGATGTCCTCGCCGGAAAGCAGCGGCTGGACATTTTTCAAAACATTGAGATAAAGTCCTATATTCTCCTCGGTGATAGTAGAGTCAGTAGCCAGCAGGTTAGCGGTGACAGCCATGACGCCATTGCCGTGGAGCCGGTCATAGATACGACTCGGCGCCAGACCGGGAATAGCCAGTTCATGTATTATGCATTTGATAGCCTGTGTCTCCCGCAATATCCGCGAGGATGCTCTGGGCAGTTTCAGAGAAGTAATTATCTTCTCTATATCTTTAGCGTTCAGACGGTAAGTAAACAGCGCCAGGTACAGCAATGGGGGTGGCAGTTCGGGGGAGTACCGCTCGCGGGCCAGGGTAAAAGTCTCCGATAACCAGAAGTCTCCTTTTAAACGGGGATGTAGTTTACCAAGCACTTTGAGTTCATCAGCACGTTCCAGGATTTTTTCCGGTAATTCATCCTCAAGAATGCGCTCCAGCTCATGCCGGATGCGGGTGCCGCTGATGGTTCTCAGCATATCAACATCCCGCTTAAGAGCTTTGAGAGTAGCTGGCTCTATGTTGAAGTCCAGCCGCTGTTCGTAACGGAGGGCACGCCATATCCTGGTGGCATCGTCGGTGAAACTTTTATCATGTAATACCCGGACGATTTTAGCTTTAAGGTCGGTTATTCCTCCGTGGGGGTCAAGCAGCTCACCGAAATGACGCGGATTTAACTCTACAGCCATGGTATTGATGGTAAAATCCCGACGGGCAAGGTCATCGATAATCGTACCGGGTCTTACCCTGGGTAGCGCTCCCGGAGCGGAGTAAGACTCGGCGCGGGCCGTAGCTACGTCGATATCCCGGTTGTGCCACTGTAACTTGGCGGTTCCGAAACGGGGGTGGGTGGTAATGACCGCCCGGGTGTTACGCGCCAGCTTTCTAGCCAAAGCAATAGCATCACCCTCCACCACCAGGTCGAAATCAATACTAATCCTTCTTAGCAGGATATCGCGTACTACACCGCCGACCAGATAAAGCCTCTGCTGCTCTTTCTGCGCCAGTTCACCAGCCTTCCTGATAAAGCTAACTACGGCAGCAGGAAGCTGCTCTTCTATCCGGTCAGCCAGGTTAATTTTCGTGGCATCCTTTACCATACCAAGTAGTATAGCACAGCCCGTCCATATATCTACATTGATATTTACCATGACAAAAATCTATAATAAACGGTATGAAAGTCATCGCGGTGGTCGGTATGACCGGCTCCGGTAAGTCCGAGGTAGCCCGGATGTTCAATGAGAATGGGTTTGCGATGGTGAGATTCGGGGATGTCACCGATGAAGAGTTAAAGAAGCAGGGGCTGGAGCTTACCGAGGAAAACGAGCGCCCGGTCAGGGAGGCTTTCCGGAAGAAACACGGAATGACCGCTTATGCTATTTTAAACCTCCCCAGGATCGACGCCGCGTTGAAAACCTCCGACGTAGTGGTGGACGGCCTTTACTCCTGGGAGGAATATACACATCTTAAAGAATATTACGGTGATAGTATGGTAATTGTTGCTGTGTATTCTTCACCCAAAATCCGGTACACACGACTGGGCAGCCGTAAAGTAAGACCGCTGACGGCTGAAGAAGCGGAAAGTCGCGACCATGCCGAAATCGAGAATATGAACAAGGGCGGACCGATTGTCATGGCCGACTATACGGTCATTAACGATTATTCCTACGACGACTTGAAAAAACAGGTGGAGGAGATAATAAGGGGGTTAAAATGAACACAATGAAACGCCCCGATTTTGACGAGTATTGCCTGAAAATTGCCTCGGTGGTGGCGGAACGCTCCACCTGCCGTCGGCATCACATGGGCGCGGTGGCGGTGAAGAATAAGCATATACTAACAACGGGTTATAATGGTGCGCCAGCAGGCGGTAAGGACTGCCTTGAACTGGGCTGTCTGCGTGACGAATTGGGTATTGAGTCGGGCACAAGGCAGGAAATCTGCCGCGCCATCCACGCCGAGCAGAATGTTATTATCCAGGCGGGCCTTCACGGTGTTAGTCTTGAAGGCAGCACCGTATACTGTACGCATACGCCGTGCGTGCTCTGTGCCAAGATGCTGGTCAACGCCAAGATAGCACGATTTGTCAGTTTTGGAAAATACAACGATGACCGGTTTATTGAGCTCTTCCGTGAGGCGGGAATAGAGGTGGACATCAAAGAAAAACCGCCATCGGATATTACTTATCTGGATTAGAGTAAATCCAATGCATGAATTACTATTTGTATTATTTTCACAATCTAAATCTCTTGAAAATATGAGTTAGGGATAGGAGGTAGCTGATGATAATACCAAAAAGAGATTTAAGAAAGATGAAGAGTCTGGTGAAGGAAGGTAAACAGATAACCAAGATCGTAAAAGAAGATTTTCCTCAGTACGATTACTGGGACATACTCTATCAACTCTATGATGCTGGAGCACAAAGTGCCCAGGGGGTCAAGTGGATGATTACCAACCGACTAAATCAGCTTCCTGATGCAGATGCTAGAGTAGGAAAAATAATTATTCGCGAAATTAATGATCTTATCTGGTATTTATACGATAATTATAAAAACAATCAAAGAAAACTGGAAACTATCCGTGATGCGTTAGGTGAATAAATAATTCACCTATTTTTTTCTTTTTATCGCCTGGCGTACCGCCGCAGCGATATCTTTAGCCGTCAGACCGAATCTCTCCAGAAGCTCGGAGGGTTTGCCTGAGCTGGCGTAGGTGTCTCTGATAGCCACAAACTCAACGGGTGCGGGACGGTTCCGGGCCAGTATCCGGGCAATAATGCTTCCCAGACCGCCGTGCTCCAGATGCTCCTCAGCGGTAACGATGGAACCGGTTTCCTCCGCAGCTTTAATGATAGCGGCTTCGTCGACAGGCTTGAGAGTGGACATATTCAGTACGCGGCAGTTGATATTTTCCGCAGCAAGTATCCCGGCAGCATCCAGCGCCGGAGCGACCATGATTCCGATAGCGATGATAGTGGCATCCGTACCTGCTCTCATGGCAACCGCCTTACCAGGTTTGAATTTATAATTATCATCAAAAACGACCGGCAGCTTGGGGCGTCCGAGCCTGATATAGCACGGCCCCTTTAAATCGGCTACCGCCTTTACTGCGGCCATAGTTTCCACGGCATCGGCGGGGACGATAACAGTGAAACCAGGCAATGAGCATATTAGCGAAAGGTCCTCGATAGCCTGATGCGAGGTGCCGTCTTCACCGACGCTGAGTCCACCGTGGGTTACCACCAGCTTAACGTTGAGTCTGGACTGGGCTATCGACATGCGTATCTGGTCGAAGCAGCGCCCCGGAGCGAAAACGGCAAAGGTGCTGGCGAATGGAATCTTGCCCGACGCCGCCAGACCGGCGGCAATACCAATCATATTCTGCTCGGCGATACCGACATCAAAGGAACGCTCGGGGAATTCCTGCATGAAATACTTCGTCATGGTGGAAGCGCAAAGGTCGGCATCCAGCACGACGATGTCCGGGTTTGTCTTTCCCAGCTCCACCAGAGTCTTGCCATAGGCTTCCCTCATCGAGGCTTCTTCGGGCATGATTATTCCAGCTCCTTCAGGGCTATTTCCAGTTCTTCTTTATCGGGCGCCTTGCCATGAAAACCGGCCACGTTTTCCATAAAGCTGACTCCCTTTCCCTTGATGGTACGGGCAATTATCACAGTTGGCTGTCCTTTTATGGTGCGGGCTTTCTTAAAAGCTTCGTAAAGTTTATTAAAATCATGGCCATCAACTTCGATGACGTGCCAGCCGAAGGCTTCCCATTTCTTCTCCATTGGTTCCGTGTTCATGACATCGCAGGTCGGGCCGTCTATTTGCAGTCCGTTTTTATCGACGATGGCTACCAGGTTGTCCAGCTTGAAGTGAGCGGCGGCCATGGTAGCTTCCCAGACCTGTCCCTCGTTGCATTCACCATCACCGAGGAGAACGTAAGTGCGGTAGTCCTGCGAGTTGAGTCGACCTGCCAGGGCGACGCCGATACCGAAGGAAAGGCCCTGGCCCAGGCTGCCCGAAGACATCTCGACACCGGAGGTAGCCGTGCGGTCGGCGTGACCCTGCAAGCGACTGTCTATTTGCCGCAGGGTGGTCAGTTCGTTGACGGGGAAGTAGCCGCATTCGGCAAGTACGGAGTAAAGCATGGGGGCAGCGTGCCCCTTGCTCAGGATAAAGCGGTCGCGGTCCTTCCAGTGAGGGTCGGCTGGCTTATGCCGCAGCACCTTCCAGTAAAGCGTGGCGACAATATCCACTGCCGATAGAGAACCACCGGGGTGACCGCTGCCGGCGTTTCCGATCATCGTGATGATGTGACGGCGTATCCTTTTAGCGACGGCATTAAGGTCTTCATCAGAAGCAAAAACCCCGGCATCGTTAGCCGAGGTTTGAGATGATGATTTTTTAGAATCAGACGGCGTCATCACAGCGTTTCTATTATACTATAGTGAAAAAGGCTACGTCTATAATACTGTAAAAGGATTTCGTCTGGTTTAGTTTGTTGTTACCTGCTCACCCCCTTGGTCCCCCTCTCAAACGGATGCATCTTCAAAGGGCATTTTGTTGTCTGTTTGAGAGGGGGAAAGAGTAGAAAGAGGGGTTTCACCCCTCTTAAACGCCCCATTTTATGGGGGAGAAATATCCCTGGCGGAGGTGTATAAGAGGGGGCGCTAGCCCCCTCTTCTCCTAAACGGGCGGGCGGGTGGGACTGTAATACACATAAATTGATTTTTACGACTGAATGTGCTTAAATTGACAGAGTGAAAGGAAGAGAAAATGGAAGAGCTGATATTAACTGCCGAAAACAGGAATGTGCTGGGGAAAAGAAATCGTTTCTTGCGACGACAGGGAGTTACCCCGGCCCATGTTTTCGGGCATGGTATTGAATCCCTGGCTTTACAGTGTGATACTACTGAGCTTAAGAGTATTATCGCTCACGCCGGGGAAACCCGGCTGATAAGCCTGAATATAAAGGGCGATAACCAGCCAAGGAGCGTTTTTATCCGTGAGATACAGAGAGATGTCTTCGGCAAGCAATTACTTCACGTGGACTTTTACCAGGTAAAAATGAGTGAGAAGATGGAAGTCGAAGTCCCCATTGTCCTGGTAGGAGAATCACCTCTTATGAAGGATAAGAACCGTATGGTGTCTCATGGTATCACGGAATTAAGTATAGAGTGTCTGCCCGACAAAGTCCCGCCGCAGATAGAAGTTGACATAAGTATCTTGGAAGAAATAGAACAAGCCATTCACGTTAAGGATATCATCCTCGACCCGGATATTACCGTTAACGATGACCCTGAACAGCTTGTAGTCAAAGTAACCGAGGTTATGGTCGTGGAGGAAGAAGAGGCAGTTGTAGAGGAAGAAGAGGGAGTCGAGGGAGAGGAAGCGGTTGAAGGTGAAGGCGAACCGAAGGCTGAAGAACCATCGGAGAAACCTTCGGCTGAAGCGGCACAAGAGTAGACCTGTTACCGGACTCAGCGACTGTAAGTAACGGCTGTTGGTTTGACAATGATTATTGATTTCCACACGCACGTACTGCCGCCGCGGATAAAGAAGGACCGCAGTCGTTACGTTAATGCCGATCAGGCCTTTGCCCAGATTTACTCCGGTGAAAAGGCCAAGATTGCCACTGCCGAAGACCTTATCGACAGCATGGACCGGGACGGGGTGGATATATCCGTCATCGTCAATTACGGCTGGACTACCCATGAGTTATGCGTTGAAACCAATGACTATATCCTGGAGTCGGTTGCCCGTTATCCTCAACGATTAATCGGATTCTGCGCGATAAGTTCTTACGTTGACGATATTTCACTGGCTGAAATCGAACGCTGTGCCACCGCGGGTGCCAAAGGCATCGGGGAGCTGCGGCCCGATACGCAATCGCTTGATTACTCTGACACGCACCAGATAAAACCTTTCGTCGACCTGATCGGTAAGCATAATCTGATTGTATTGACACATGCTTCCGAGCCGGTAGGTCATCACTACGACGGCAAGGGAGCGGCTACACCCGGGTTGTTATACAGGTTCATCGCAAACTTCGGTGATTTACCGGTGGTCTGTGCTCACTGGGGGGGTGGTCTCCCTTTCTACACGCTCATGCCCGAGGTACAACAGGCGCTGGAAAACGTGTATTTCGATACGGCCATATCGCCTTTTCTCTATCGCCCTGAAATATACCGTCATGTCACTCAACTTATCGGTGCCGACAGGATTCTTTTCGGTAGTGACTACCCGGTGTTGCCGGCCAGTCGGCTACTCAAAGAAATCAATGCAGTAGGATTGCCCGGGGAAGACCGGATGGAAATTTTATCAGGAAACGCCAGACGATTACTCAACGTATGATGTAAGTGATGGAACAGATTCGTTCATTTATCGCCATAGAATTGCCCGGTGATGTAAAACTCGCTATTTCCCGACTTCAGGAAAAGTTAAAGTCGGGAAGCCGGGCTCCGGTAAAGTGGGTAAATCCCGAAAATACCCACCTTACCCTGAAGTTTCTGGGTAATATTGATTTTGCTATCATAGATGATATTAAAAATGCGCTGAGAGAAGCTGTTCGGGGTATACCTGCTATTCATCTGGGGGTAGAGGGTCTGGGAACGTTCCCCAATAATACTCGGGTTCAGGTTGTCTGGGTGGGGCTGACCGGGGAACTGGATAAACTCCAAAAGCTACAACAGCGCATTGATAAAGAACTAACACCGCTGGGCTTTCCCGCGGAGAAAAGGGCTTTTTCACCCCATCTCACCATAGCCCGCCTTCGTGACCGGGCCACTGTAAATGACCGGCAAGAAATCGGCAGGCTGGTAGAGAAAACTAATTTCGAAAGAAGCCTTGATTTCTTAGTAAAATCTGTAAACCTGATGAAAAGTCAGCTTACCCAAGAGGGACCCATCTATAGTCTGCTCGGTTCGGTCAATCTGGATTAAGCTTTAATACGCAGTATTGCTTTTTATCAGGGACTATCTCAAATCCAATTCTCCTCTCTTTACAGTGATTGTGACGTTTATGAAATGTTTATTCCTTGGTGTCCCGTATTAACTATTTATTTAGCTCCATACTTATATAATGAACATCGGAAATGAGTCGAGTTCCGGGGAGGACAATACAATGACTGTACCCAAAGAAAACATATTACTGGTCGATGATGAAGAGGCAATCAGGCATATTTTAAATAAAGGTCTTGCTATGCACGGTTTTAACTGCGATGAAGCCGAGAATGCTGACCAGGCTTTGAAGAAACTGGAGAAGAAAGCGTCTGACCTGGTTATTATGGACATCAACATGCCGGGAAGACGGGGCAGTGAAGTGCTTCCCGATATGACCCAGCGTTTTCCGGAAACTGCGGTAATAATGGCCAGCGGTATTACCGATACGAAGATTATAGCGCAATGTATTAAAAATGGTGCCCAGGACTACATTAGTAAACCGTTCCGGTTCGACCAGGTGTTAAGGAGCGTGAACGGGACCCTGGACAAGAGGAGATTGGAATTGGAGATTCAGAATTATTTCCAGGATATGAAAGGTAAAGCCAAGAGTAAAGATATGGACCCAAGAAAACTCTTCCTCGGCGCTATTCAGACTCTTGTCAATACTCTGGAATCCGGCGATAGATATACCAGGGGGCATTCTCAGGAAGTTGCCGAGATTGCCTCATCGATAGGTGAGCAGCTCCGGCTTTCTGCACGGGAACTGGAAGACCTGCACTGGGCTTCTTTACTCCATGATGTCGGTAAAATTGCCGTAGACCCGGAGATTCTTAATAAACCCGGTGAGTTAACACCCAGTGAGTACCGGCATATTATGACCCATGCTGTAATCGGGCCCAACCTGGTAAAACCATTCGTAAACAGTGACGTCGTGGAAATCATTTCTCATCACCATGATTATTTCGATGGCGGCAGGCATAATCAATCTCTTATGGGAGAAGATATACCTCTGGGAGCCAGGATTATTGCCGTAGCCGATGCATATCAGGCTATGATTTCAGACCGTCCGTACCGGCACGCCCTGTCAGTAATGGATGCTCTGGAGGAACTGGACTGGTGCAGCGGGTCTCAGTTTGATCCCATGATTGCTAATATAATGATTAAACTTATTCAGGAAAGACAGCTTCAGCAAAGTATGTAAAATCTCGTGTAACGATGGCACATTAAATAACCTGTAATTTTCATAAAAGGGGCGGAAGAGATTAGACTCCGCCCCTTTTTTATTTTTTAGTCAGGAGACAGAAAGCAGATAAATGGCTGGGAAAATACTTGTCAAAAGGGGTCTTTTTAAGGTATACTTAAATTGGAATATTCTAAATTTTCGGTTGGGAGGAGGACCTCTATGGAACAGTTCAGTTTCCCCAAGTGTCAGAAATGCAACTCCGGTGATTTAGTACCCCTTTCGGACTTCGGTAGTCAGGGGGCATCTATCTGTTATAAGGCTTGGGTTTGCACCAATCCAGATTGCGGGTACAACCTTAAAATCAGAAATGGTGATGTTTATATTAACGAGCCTATTATGAGTGGTTCATTGCATAATCCACGACCACGATAAGATAGACGAAGTCAACTTCACAACATCGATTTGCGGATGGTAAATGTGCTTCCTCCGGTAACCAAACTCAAGAGGATAGCACTCGACCTGCTGTTTCCACAGTGGTGCGTCGGCTGTGGTAGAGAAGGTAATTATATCTGCAATCACTGTCGGCAGTCATTATCCTATATCTTACCTCCCATATGCCCGCAATGCGGTAAGCCTCAGTCTGACGGTATGCTCTGTCCCGCCTGCGATGATGAGAATCCCGGGATAGCCGGCATCCGCTCACCTTTTGTATTTAACGGTGTTATCCGCCAGGCTATTCATGAGTTGAAGTACCGTAACCTCAGGGCACTGGCAATACCGCTGGCCGGATTATTGTACGATTATATCCTTAATAATCCGGTACCGGGCGATGTCCTGGTACCCGTCCCGCTCCACCGTCAACGTTTGAGAGAACGCGGCTATAATCAATCGGCATTGCTGGCAAAACAACTGGGTAAACTTTCCGGAATGCCGGTTATCGACGACTGTCTTATCCGGCAGCACCATACACCACCCCAGGCCAGGACGACCAATATCGACGAACGGCGGCAGAATGTTGTCAACGCGTTTTCCTGCTCGAATGGAAAATTACAGGGGAAGAAAGTGATATTGATAGACGACGTAACGACTTCAGGTACGACACTAAATGCCTGCGCCGAGACTTTAGAAAAATCCGGGGTTGTTTCGGTGTGGGGACTGGTGATGGCGATAGAACTATGACGTATTTGAACGAAGATATATATTATGCAATTTGAATCAGGAGCGTGAGAAGATGGAGTTGCAGATAGCGGGTACCAACGTAGAATTAACACCGGAAGTACAAAGCTATGTAGAACGTAAACTCGGCAAACTGGACAGGCATTCACCGGGGATTATTGAAGGCAGGGTAGAGATATCCGAGGAAATGACGAAATCGCCCGAAGAACGCTATCTGATCCGGGTAACTCTGAGTAGTGGTGCCGGTGGGGCCGTCTTTCACGGAGAAGAAAGGGGTGAAGACCTCTTCAGGGCTGTAGATAAAGTGAACGCCGTTTTGAAACGTCAGCTGGAGAAACATAAGGGTAAGCTTTATGAAAAAGGAAGAGGTAATTCTCTGGCCAGGGGGAAGTTTTCCGGAGCCAAGGCAGATGATAAGTCACACCGGAAGATAGTTAAAACCAAGCGTTTTGTACTGGAGCCAATGTTACTTGATGATGCTGTTGAACAAATGGAAGAACTCGGGCATAATTTCTTCCTGTTCCTCGATGCGAATTCCGATGAGATGAAGTTGTTATACCGCCGTAACGACGGTAACTATGGTCTGATTGAGCCCGCGGTTTGATTAACGGGAAGTTATCATCTATGACCGAGGAGTTATTTTACGCTGTTTTTCACACCGCTGCCGGTTGGACAGGATTGCTGGGTTCAAAGGCTGGATTACGGCGTGCCACCCTGCCACAGCATTCGGAAGCAGAGGTGATTCAATTACTGGGCATCGATAATAGCCTAGCTGACTTTTCGCCGAGACTTTATCAAAGACTGATAGAACGTCTGCAGGCGTACTATGAAGGTCATCCCGTGGATTTTCCTGATAAGCTCGACCTTTCTGGCGGAACGGATTTTCAGCGTTCCGTCTGGCAGGCAACCCGGCTGATTCCCTATGGTGAGACGAGGAGCTATATCCAGATAGCCAGGCAAACCGGCCGACCGAAAGCCTCGAGAGCCGTCGGGCAGGCTTTGCATCGTAATCCGCTGCCCGTCATTATTCCCTGTCATCGTGTCGTGGCGGGCAACGGTACGCTGGGGGGCTTTGGTGGGGGAGAGGAGATGAAGAGTTATCTACTTGCGCTTGAGATGACTGATGATATTCGATAAGGACTTCACCTGACGTTTAAAGTGAAGCCCTCTGGGCAATTTATCATAATGCTGGTAAATTGGAATAGAAGTCAGCACACCTTTTATTTTAAGGTTTAAGAAGTTATCCTGGTATTTCTGAATCAGTCCATCGTCGGCGAAGCTGAAATAACTATTCTCACCAATTATAATATGGTCCAATACGTTAATCTGCAGAATCATCCCGACGAAAACCAGGTCTCTGGTCAACTGTGTATCTGTCTTGCTGGGGCTGGGGTCACCGGTGGGGTGATTGTGAACAAAAATCAAGCCCGCCGCGCCATGGCTGATAGCGCTTTCTACAATCTCGCGGGGACGGATTTGTATGCTGTCCCTGGTACCTTCAAAGAGGTCAATGACATCAGTAATCTGGCTTCGATTATTCAGATAAAGAACCTTGAATACCTCGTTCTTGAGGTCTCTCATTGAGTAGTAGAGGTAGTCAAAAATCTCCCTGGAGGACTTATAAATAGACCGTTCTATAATCTTCTGTTTGAGCACTTCGGCTGGCAGTTCGCGGAAAAGCTTGATGGTGAACAGGCCGCGGGGGCATAACCCCGACCGCTGTAGCTCCTGGTCAGAAGCTGACAGAAGCGCCCTGACGGTTTTAAATTGTTTGACGCACTTTTTTATATCCTTATCACACTCCGGGCGGTACCGGCAGAGGTTAAAGATTAACCGAACACCGGCACTCTCACCCAGGTCTTTAAAACCTCCCCTGATGAACTTTTTCTGCAATGGTGTTATGGGTTTTCCTGATGCAGCCCTTAAGATCTTCTTCCCCTCCTCCTCCACCCGCTTGCTCTCGTAACATCCAATAAGAGCCAGTTTGCCTTCGTGCTTTATGAAACTGTATTGGTGGTTGCACTCTACATCCATGATTTCACTGGCCCCATATTTATAAAGGGGATAAGTGCAAATAACGAGCATTCGGTACTTGCCGATGGTATTGTTTATCTCCTCTTCATAATCAGTGAATTTATTCCAATCTGCGCTTTCAAGCCAGGACGTATCACCGCTTAGTCTCAAGCCGTCATAACCTCTCGAAGTGGCTTCCTTTAGCTTATCAATCCAGGCGTTAAAAACCCTTTTCCCATTGAAAGTGCCGACTTTAAGATACCATTCTGTAGCCGGGATAATCTCTATCTGTCGGCTTGCCAGATATTGAGGGAAATCAGGTATAGCCTTCCTGAGTGCTTCTTCGGCTTCTTTTTCGATGAGGGTCTCTGAAGTAATGCATATACAAGACTCATTATTCTCTAAACCTGCCTGGAAATAGGGCACCAGAACATCAATTAAGTCCTGTTTGGTGTCATAGAATTGGCAGATGTGTGTGCCCCAGGGCACAGCACCCAAGATATCAATTCCCAGCTTCCTCGTTTCGCTTTCCACGGCGCACCTTGCCATAATGAATCTTAAATATATTAGTGCTTGGTGAAAGTTACCCTAACACTTCCGAGTACTATTGTCAAGACAAAAGTACCAAAATTGTCATTAAAAAAAGCAGTTGGGGAAATTCTTTATAATTATATCTGATATCATGGTGCTAATCAGACTTTTTCATAGATAATTACGCTTTACTCTATCTTTGCCCGGTAAATCCGTCTCTTAGCCTCAGAAGTACCGCGAAGCATAATATTTATAAAATCCGTCTCGTATTCCTCAATCAGACCCTCACCAGCGAAACTGAAATATCTGTTATCACCGATGATGATGTGGTCCAGCACCTTAATACGCATGACTCGGCCCACAAATACCAGCTCCCGGGTAAGTGCTCTGTCACTGGAGCTGGGCTCGGGATTGCCCGAGGGATGGTTATGAACGAATATCAGGGAAGTGGCATTGAATTTTATGGTTCCTTCGATAACCTCGCGGGGCGAGACAGAGCTGGTGTTCACCGTGCCCGGGGAGAGGTCGACGGTATCGATAATCTGGTTCTGATTATTCAGATAGACTATTTTAAAGGTCTCTTTCTTGAGGCCGCGCATCGAGTGATAGAGGTAATCGAATATTTCTTGGGAAGATTTATAAAAGGGTTTATCGAGGATTTTTGCCTTGAGGTACTCCCGGGCAACCTCCTGCACCAGCTTGATACCGAAGGCGCTGTGGGCTCCTATCCCTTCAATCTGCTGTAGCTCCTCGGTAGAGGCTTCCAGAACACCGCGTAATGTCTGGAATCTCTTGATAGCTTCTTTGGCCGGTATCTTGCAGTCCCGACGTGGGGTACCCAGACTCAGCAGAAGCTCAACGACTTCATAGTCGTGAAACCCAGCCAGTCCCGACTTAAGGAATTTTTCACGGAGTCTTTTTCGGTGTCCCCGGTGTGTATCTTCTGAAGGCATATTAATAATCCTTATTCAACCCTGGTGAAATAAAAAGCCAATTCGCCCCTTCTTAACAGCTTAAACGTGCCCGGAGCGGTGATGGTCCTGGTTATTTCATCATCTTCCATGTGATGGTCGCTCATCGCCAGAATACCCTTGGGTTTAAGGACACGGTACAGTTCTGCCAGAGTATCCTCGGGCTGCATTAAATGATGAAGGACATCATAAAGTAATACGAAATCCATACTCATATCAGGCAGTCCTGTTTTACCATCGGATATGATAGTTTCAATGTTGTTGAGGTTTTTCTTAGAGGCAATATTTTTTACTGACCAGATTGCCTGCGGATTAATATCGAGAGCGTATATTTTACCGTAGGGACCCAGCATCCTGGACAGCGGGAGAATATAGCCTCCCGGACCGCAACCGAAATCTAGAACCTGAGCGCCCGGTTTAATTCCGGCCTCTTTCAATATTTTGCCACGTGGTTTGAACAAATCACGCAGTTTAAAGCCAAGAGACATAAATTTGAAACCGAGGTTTGATTTTGGATTGTCCATAGCTAAACCTTTCCTGTTTGCCCGTATTTTAACACTAAAGGAAAAACGTTTCTAGAGGCAGGTGTTTAATTATCTTCTTAAACCGAGTTCCTGGGTAAAATGAAGGTGGTTAATGATATCGGCACGACTGAGCAGACCGGCGCATTTCTCGCCTTGCTTTACCAGCACCTGGTTGATATCGTGCTGCACCAGGAGCTTCATAGCCGTGTTCACATTATCTTCCGGGGATACGGTATAGAGAGGGTCGCGGGTCATAATTTGTTCTACGGGTGTGACCGCCCAGCTTTCCTGCGGTACCTTTTTAACATCGGTTATGGTTACAATGCCCACCAGCTTTTCATTCTGGCATACCGGCACAGCTCTGCCGTGTCGCATGTTAAAAACATTCTTGACCATCTCGTCCACGGATATTTGCGGACCGATTATCTCCGGGTTGGGATTTACCATTTCTCTTACTTTTACGAGGCTTAAGCGTTCCCGCAGAGCAACTTCTTTGCGGCTGGCATCGGCGGAACTATTTAAAAACCAGCCGATGAAGGCCAGCCATAAACCGGTAAACAGACTACCAATCCAGAAGATGAAAAAGAGGCCAACACCGATTAATATCCAGCCGAATATCTGCCCCACTATCCCGGCTATATTAGTAGCTTTCACCAGGTTGCCGGTTGAACCCCAGAGGATAGACCGCAAGACTCGTCCGCCGTCGAGGGGGAAGCCGGGTATCAGGTTAAACGCGCCGAGGAACAGATTAATTAACGCCAAATAACTGATTACAGCAATAACAAGAGAAGCGTTCGAAATTCCTGCAAATATCTCGGATATAGTAATGATTCTACCCATCGCGGCGCTGGTAATAGCCCAGAAAATAACAGCTAGAATAAGACTCGTAGCTGGGCCGATAATGGCCATGTTAAATTCTACAGATGGCTGAGCTGGCTCTTCCTCTAAGTTACTAACACCGCCGAGGATAAAAAGCGTAATGCTGTTCACGGGAAGTCCTCGAGCGCGTGCCACCAGTGAGTGGGCCATCTCGTGTATCAGAACTGAGACAAAAATCATAATTGTGGCTATGATGCCTGTTACCCAATAAGCTAATGTGCTAGAACCAGGGTAGGCTTCTGGGAAGTATGCCTGTGCCAGCGACCAGCTGAAAAATATAAAGATGAATATCCAGGTATAGTGAATACCTATATCGATCCCCGCGATACGGAATAAGCGAAACGAACTCTTCATTGGCTGCCTCCTTCAACTAAACGATTGTTTCAACCCGGCAGTTTTCTTCTCCTACCAGCTCCGCGATACGCTCCTCCAGCTCCAGACTGTAAACGGTCTGTACGTTGGGGAGTTTGAGGGGAATAGCGTCGCCACCGTTGACGATATTCAGACGGACTTCGTCACGTCCCGGGTAACTTTTCAAAACAGTCATAATCCTGTTAAAACGGGCAATGTCGCCATCTGCATCCCGGGTCTGTTTGATGTTAATTATCAGGCGGTGCCTTTCAGCAGGCGGACTAACAGGGGCGGTTTTTTCCGCCGTAGATTCTACGGCGATGCGTTCGGGCGGTGGTTCTTCTCCCTCATGCGGGGCTTCATAATAGCTGACGCTGTCACAAACCACATTGACGCTGTCATCCCTGGTGCGTACTTTACCCAGTACCACCAGTTCGTTGCCTTCCTGCCAGTACTCCTCGGTCTGACTGTAGACATTTGGCCAGGCAATAACTTCAACCTGACCGCTGACATCCTCAAGGATAACGATTGAGAAGGTCTCTCCTTTTTTAGTAAACGAATAGCGGGCCGAAACAACGCGTCCCGCAATGGCAACAACCTGTTTTTCAAGTTCAGCGTCGATGTTTCCGCAGAATACGGCATTACCAATCTCGCCGCTGAAAACAGGGGAGAAAGGTTTCTCGGAGAAGCTTACGCCCATCAGCTCTTTTTCCCATACCGCCTTTTCGCGGTCGGTAGTTTCGGAGGGTGGCATATCGAGTTCGGGGAGCGGTACGGCCGCGGATTCTCCCCAGAGGTCGAACATGGTGGATTGTCCGGTCTCCCGGAGGCGCTGCTCCCGCTGTGCCAGCGATAGAATACGGTTGACGCTGTTTAAAAGCGTACCGCGGTTTCCCAGAGTATCCATAGCCCCCGCTTTAATCAGGCTTTCCATTACTCTCCGGTTGACGGAATGAAGGTCGCAACGACGACAGAGGTCTTCAACGGACTTGAATTCGCCGTTTTGATTGCGTTCCTGGATAATCGGTTCGATGGCTCCGGTGCCGACGTTTTTAATTGCCGATAACCCGAAGCGGATGGCGGCTTTGCCTTCTTCATCCGACTCGATAGAAAATTCAACCTGACTCTTGTTGATATCAGGCAGCAGCACGGTAATATCCAGGCGACGGCATTCGGCTACGGCATTAGCTGTTTTTTCTAGCTCCCCGGCATGGATGGTCAGGAAGGCGGTAACGTACTCTACCGGATAGTTAGCTTTGAGATAGGCTGTCTGGTAAGCAATCAGGGCGTAGCTGGCACTGTGGGCTCTGTTAAAAGCATAACCGGCAAAAGGCTCGATAAGATTGAATATCTGGTCAGCCATATCAGAGGAATATCCATGTTTTTTAGCACCGGCAACGAAGCTCCGTTTTTCCTTTTTCATTACCTCGGCGATTTTTTTACCCATGGCTTTGCGGAAGATATCCGCCTGCCCCAGGGTATAACCGGCAAATTCTCTGACGATAAACAATACCTGATCCTGGAAAACGATAACGCCATAGGTATCTTTAAGGATATTCTCCAGGGTGGGGTGGGGGTACTTGATGGGCTTTCGACCGTGTTTAGCGTCGATAAATGTCGGGATATGCTCCATGGGACCGGGCCGGTAAAGGGCCACCATAGCGGCGATATCATCGAAGGTGGTGGGTTTAAGTTCCTTGATATAGCGGCGCATACCAGCGCCTTCAAGCTGGAAGACGCCGGACGTTTCTCCGGAGGCCAGGAGCTCAAATGTTTTTTTATCGTCCATGGGAATATCCAGGAGGTCGATATCCGTACCACGTATCTCACGGATAATATCTATGGCTTTGCCCAGTATGGTCAAATTGGCCAGTCCGAGAATATCCATCTTGAGAAGGCCTATCAGGGCGATGTCTCCCATAGCGAACTGGGTCATGACGGCTTCCTGGCTGTCTATCTTACCACCGCGCTGGAGCGGTACGTGGTTGGTCAGGGTTTCTTTAGAGATAACGACGCCGGCGGCATGGGTACTGGCATGACGCGCGATGCCCTCAACCCGCCGCGCCGAATTTACCAGAGTGCGTACCACTTCATCTTCCTGGTAGATACTTTTAAGTTCCTGGTTTTCATCCAGAGCTCTTCCTAAAGTCATGCCCGGCATGCCCGGCACCAGCCTGGCAACGCGGTCGACGTTACCGTAGGGCATACCCAGAGCCCTCCCGACATCACGTATAGCTGCCCGGGCGCCCAGCGTACCGAAAGTAATTATCTGGGCGACATGGTCCTGCCCGTACTTGCGGGAGATGTAGTTGATTATCTCGTCGCGGCGGTCGTCCTGGAAATCGAGGTCAATATCCGGCATCTCCTGACGTTCAATATTCAGGAAACGTTCGAAGACCAGTCCGTGCGCAATAGGGTCGAGATAGGTTATGCCCAGGCAGTGTAAAACAATACTGGAGGCGGCGCTGCCCCTCACCCCGAAGAGGATATTCTGCTTCCTGGTGAAGGAAATAATGTCCCAGACAACCAGGATATAATTGGCAAACTGCGTTGTCTTAATAACCTCAAGCTCATATTCCAGACGCTGCCGAATCTCCGGGGAGGGGTCGGGGTAATACTGTGACAGGTTCTCGTGGCAGAGGTCGGACAGGAACTGGTCGGCGGACTTTCCTTCGGGAAGCTCGATTTCCGGCAGGTGCAGCCGCCCGAACTCAAGGTCGAGGTTGCACATATCGGCAATGCGTCCGGTATTTTCCAGAGCTTCAGGAATGTCTTTATAAAATACCGCCATTTCTTCCGGGCTTTTCAGGTAGAAGAAGTCGCCGGCCATTTTCAACCGTTTTTCATCGTGAATGGTGGTATTGGTTCCGATGCACAGTAATAAATCGTGAGCGGAGGCGTCTTCCTTCCTGATATAGTGGGTATCGTTGGTGGCTACCAGCGGGATATCCAGTTCGCTACCCATTTTAATGAGGTGCCGGTTGACTTCTTCCATTTCCGGTATGGGGTGACGCATGATTTCAAAATAGTAGTTTTCGAAGGTCTGCTTGTACCACAGGGCAGCCTCCTTGGCGTCATCAAGGCGTCCGCTGAGAATAAGCTGCGATATCTCTCCGGCCAGGCAGGCACTCAGGGCGATGAGACCGTCCCGGTGCTGTTCCAGGAGTTCTTTATCTACCCGGGGTCTATAGTAAAAGCCCTCCAAGTGCGCTTTGGTGGTAAGCTGGATGAGATTCTGGTAGCCTTTATGGTTTTTTGCCAGAAGGATAAGGTGGTAGTTATTTCTATCAGTGGTGTTGCGGTCGAGATGACTGCCGGGGGCGATATAGACTTCACAGCCGATTATGGGCTTAATGCCGGCTTCGCGAGCTGCCTGATAGAACTCGATGGCGCCGTACATAGCCCCGTGGTCGGTGATGGCCAGGCTGTCCATGCCCAGTTCTTTAGCTCTAGCTATCAGTTGCGGGATGCGGCACATCCCGTCCAGCAGGCTGTATTCAGTGTGAACGTGAAGGTGTGTGAACATTCCTCTCCCGGTCGTAAGTATTGATAATTATAGCAACAGCAACGTTTTTTGGCGAATTTCTTATTCCTTGTGAATATAGGGAATACCAGGTTCGCCCAGCCTGAATCTAATAATAGATTAACACATTAGTTTTACGTATGACCAGCCAGAGAAGTATAATAAAGGCAAGGTCAAAAACACACTCTTTAATGACTCCAAGAGCGCCCATGAATCCAGAAGAATCATATTCTGAGAAACACAAAATATTTTACGGCTGGTTTGCTTTAGCCGGAGTCGCCATCGTGATATTCATCGTCGGCGGGGCTTTTGTCAATTCGTTCGGGCCATTCCTGCCGAAGCTAATCAGCGAATACGACTGGGGTCGGGCGGAGATATCGCTGGCGTTAACTCTGGGTATTCTGGCTTTCGGATTACCGAGTCCGCTCTTCGGGATTCTGGTGAACAAATATGGGCCCAGGTACACCATAATCGTAGGAAATGCCATAGCGGCGCTGGGACTTGCCGGTGTCTACCTGGCGCAGGAAGTCTGGCATCTCTATTTTTTCTATATTATATCCGGTCTGGGGGGTGGTTTCGGTGGCTATATAGCCTGTACGGCGATAGTCAATAACTGGTTTATCAGAAGACGCTCCCTGGCGCTGGGTATTTTCCAGTCTTTCGCCGGACTGGGGGGCTTTGTTTTTCCTCCGTTAACCACGGCTTTAATCGCTTCAATAGACTGGCGGGCATCCTGGCTGGTACTGGCGGGGGTGATTCTGGTAATTCCCGTCTTTATCGGCGGTGTTTTCCTGATAAGGAATAAGCCCGAGGACATGGGATTGATGCCGGACGGGATGTCTCCCGATGCTTTCCACGAGTATGAAAAAACACAGTCTCGTTCCTCGGCAGATGGTGATAATTCCGGCTGGGGCGGTTTAAAGGTCCTTAAAACAAAAACGCCCTGGTTAATAGGAGGATTTGCCGCCGCCAATTCTTTCACGGTAGGGACGCTGGTTTCACATCAGATAGCTTATCTCCAGGATATCGGTTATGCACCGATGACGGCGGCATCGACATTAAGCGTGATGTCGATATTCAGCCTGATCGGCAGCCTGGGATTCGGATTTCTGGCTTTGAGATTTAATATAAGGCATATGGCTTCTATTGCCTTTATCATACAGCTCGTGGCAATCACTATACTGTTGACTACCAGAGAACTGGCTTTGCTTTATATTTTTGCGATATTTATGGGGCTCAGTGCCGGTTCTCTGACGGTAGCTTTGGCCATGTTCGTCGGGGCTTATTATCCGCGCGAACGCTATGCCCAGGTGATGGGTGTTGTGTTTCCTTTTCAGGTTATATTCAACGCGGGAGCGGCAACAATAGCCGGACTTGTCTTTGATGCAACTTCCAGCTATACTCCTGCCTTTATCACGGCGGGCATATTTAGTCTGGTGGGGCTTTTCTTTGCTCATATGGCTCGCCGACCGAAACAGTCATGAACAATACCACAGATTAAGCTATAATTGGAGTGATAGAAAGTGAAAATTGTCCGTGTTATCGCTCAATGGCTGCTTATTTTATGCCTGCCCGTTCTGTTGTTGACGGCCAGTGTCAGCCTGGCAGTAAATTGCCCGTGGCTGTACCAGTACGGCTTTAATAAATACGATGTCGGTAAGACCACCGGTCTGGAGGAAGCCGAACTGGACAGGGTGGCTGGCGGACTGAGAGATTATTTCAACTCCGGTAAAGAAACCATCAGTCTCTCCGTTTTGAAGGACGGTGAGCCCTTCGAGGTATTTAATGAGCGTGAGGTTGGCCATCTCAAGGATGTTAAAGGTCTGTTCCGACTCGTCTATGTTCTCCTGCTGGGGACGGGAGTATATGCCTGCGCTTACGTTGGGGTAAGCCTCTTCTGGTGGCGGGACCGGCGGCTTTACCGGGGCCTAATCGGTGGGGGCGGTTTAACGCTGGTGATAATGCTGGCGATAGGATTAGCTGCTGCCATCAATTTCGACTGGCTGTTTCTTAATTTTCATTTGATTAGCTTTGCCAACGACCTGTGGATACTGGACCCGTCAACGGATTACCTCATCATGCTTTTCCCGCGGGGATTCTGGTTTGACGCTGCCTACTTCTGTGCGGCTGGCACGGCTTTTTTAGCGATAGTACTTGGCGGCGTGGGTTGGTGGCGTTTGAGGAAAGGGAGAAATCAGACTGTCTAGTCTTCCGCCTCGGCCACCTGGCCACGCTTGTAGAAGATAGATACCAGCAGCAGAGCTACCCCGGCAATGAGTATACCCAGGCTGAACCACTGCAACGGCGCCAGCACGCCGGCGTAGGCATCATTTATGAAGTCCTGGAAAGATACCGGTAAATCACCTGTCGGCAGGAAATTCGGTACAACGTAACGAGCGACCATAACAGCGACGAATTCACCGATTCCGTATACCAGGAATGTCTTGGCGAGAGAGCGGGTAGAGCCTTTAACATTAAAGTGCAAAAGAACGATGCCGGCAACAAGCAGCACCATAAAGCCGATAAGGGCGTAATAAACGGCATTAAACACGCCCACCCAACCCCGGACTGTTTCCAGGGCTTCCATGGCGTCGGAATCAATCTCGTCTTCGTTGATAATGTACTCGGATGGTATCTCTGCGACGATTTCATCATAATACTGGTTGAAATAGGGCAGCAGCAGGTCTTCAATCTCGGCCTCAAGTGACGGAGAAAGTCTGCCATCTATTATCTGTTCCTCGAGGTCCTCGAAATATGCGTCTACGTACTGCCGAAGCTGTGCTTCCGGTAGCATTGAGTAATCATCGGGAAGATAGCCTTCAGGGATTTCTTCAACGAAGTTATCTACATTATCGTAAATCAGTTTCTTAAGCCCTTCATCGTCAGGACTGGATATCCATTCGGGGAGTTTTTCCATGAAGTGCATCCAGAGACTTTCCCGTACGCTTTCCTTCAAGTTTTCCAGCGGAATGCTTATTTCCAGTGTGTCGGTTTTATTCAGGAGATAGTCATAGCCATCGTGGACAGCGGCGGAGAACTGCTCTTTCAGCCAGGATTCATGGTCAGCGATAACTTCATAAACGACGTCTTCAAAAAAGCGCATGTCTTCGGGTATTTCCTCGATATAGTATTCGTCGACGAAGTCGTTGGCCAACTGGGTAAGGTCGGCCCGGTCCACCCGGTCGGTAATAAAATCGGGGTTCATGGCGGTAGATTTTACCATGAATAAAATACCGAAGATGATGAGGGATATCATTAGTAGGAAACTTAGAATTCCCACTAGGATGCCTTTAAAAGTTGTCATTTATTGCGGCCCTCCCGCGAAAATACGCATGAAAAGCTTTTTAGGATGGGTATATCCTATTAACGATACCACATATTGACGGTAATAACAGTATCTAGTATTATTACTTTAGTCATGGGCGGTTAGCTCAGTTGGTTAGAGCGCTGCGTTGACATCGCAGAGGTCAGTGG
>CAZCZJ010000037.1:0-15716 GCA_964503235.1 uncultured Dehalococcoidaceae bacterium
ACACCGAATCGACGGGAGACCAGGTGGTTTCCATGGGTGGTACCGGGGCAACGCTGACACTGGCGAAACTCGATGAGCTTATCGACGCAGTTAAAGGCGGGAAGCCCGATATGCTGCTGATGAGCCGCCGCTCGCGACGCAAGATAAACGCGCTGGTGAGAGCGGCTGGAGGCATGACCGAGACCGACCGCGACCAGTGGGGCAATTTCGTGCAGCTCTGGGACGGCGTACCCATCGGCGTGAATGACTGGATACTGGATACCCACGTGCTGGTTTCCGGGCTGGAGACGACAATTACCGGGGGCACCTGTTCCACGATATACGCCCTGCAGTTCGGCGAAGGGGCCCTCTGCGGACTGACCAGTCCGGGCCACCTGCAAGCTGAGGCGGTAGGTCCGCTGGAGAACAAGGATGCCTCAAGGACCAGGGTGAAGTGGTACGTGTCGCTGGCGCTGTTCAGCTCGGTGAAAGCCGCCGCCCTGATAGGCGTCAAGGATTAGTAGATTGACATAAAATTTTATTAGACGAGAAAAAATCGTTGGGAAGATTTTGTAAAGATAACTCCGGAAGATAAGCGTTTAAATAGAGATTTTTGGAACGTCTTTATAAAACTTCCCAACGGGGAGGAAGAAATGGGAAAAAAGGAAAACGCCAACTGGCTATGCCGGTTCAAGCTGAGTAAATACAAGGAAGACATTGAGGCATACCGGGATAGAGAAGACGAATTTCATCGCCTTTTCAAGCCTTACGAGGTAATCGAACGCGAGGGGAACCTTTTACTTAACACCGGCATCGATGAGATATGGGACCTGGTCACCGGGGCTTCATCTGATTACTTCAATAATACCAACGCCCAGATAGGCGTCGGTGATTCCAGCACGGCGGCTAACGCCAGTCAGACGGACCTGCAGGCGGTGACCAACAAGACCTACAAGGGCATGGAGTCCGGCTATCCGACTTCGACGACGCAGAAGGTCACCTTCAAATCGAGTTTCGGCAGCAGCGAAGCCAACTATGCCTGGAACGAGTGGGTGGTCAAGCAATCGTCCAGCGCCATCTGCCTGAACCGTAAGGTAGAGAGCCTGGGCACCAAATCCGGTGGCACGTGGACTCTTGAGGTGGATATTACCTTATCGTAGCCGGCAAAACCTGCGGGCATTTAGGGACTTTTTATATTCATTACGGGCAGGCTAGCGGGATTCATAGCCTTGATTGTTGCGATCAGTATATCTATGTGGGGAGCAGGATGATAATAAAGCTCAATACTACAGGCACACATATTCACAAAGGGTTATTGAAACTCAGAGCGGACTTGTATCCCACAGTGACCGATAAGACCTATGCCCTCCAGCACGTCTATGTGCCCGTGATACCGGAAGGTGCTACGGATGAGCAGCTTAATGATAAGGCGTGGATTGACGCCCTACCACACCTATGGCAATTAAACCCTGCACTTTGCCATTCCTTCGTTGTCCCAGAGAACTTCAAACTGGAAGATGTTGAATACTATCTGCGCAACCTGTTCGTCCCCGATACCTGGGCAACGCTGGACAATTACCTGGTAGTACCGAACAGTATACATTACATCTCGCCGTACATGAAGGGGAAACAACCTCTTACAGAGTCCAAGGTCAAGACTCAAGACTTGGCTGACTTAATCGCCAGCGCCAACGTGAAGCTATCCAGGCAAAGTGATATAGAACTGGCAGGTGGCGGGAATATCGAGCCGATAATACCCGCATCCATAGATGTTGGCGATGAAGCGATTGACCGTTCTACAAGCATAGCGGCAGCATATACCTTATTCAGTACCGTTAATCCAGCAAACGCTGATGGTACTATAGATACTATAGAAATATGGGCAGTATCAAACACAACTGGTACTGAGGTTGGTTCTATCTACCTTGTGTCTGGCACAACTTACAAGATTCGCGACAATGAAGAAATAGGGTCTGTTACCGGAGGCTCAAAGCAGACATTTTCAGGTAGGGACATGAGCATCATTGCGGGTGATTTCATAGCTGCCTACTCCGCTTCTGGAGAACTGGAAACCGGGTTAGCTTCGCCCTATATTAAATACAAATCCGGAGAATATATAGATACAGATGACTCCACCACGTACTCAACTCACAGTTCTAAGGGGACGATATCGCTTCACGGCACAGGTGTAGAGACAGGGGGAGGCCCAACCGAAAAGACCTCATCCGATAGTGGTTCCGGTTCAGAAAGTAAAGCCTTCGGTAATCCTGTAGCTTCAGTAAGCAAATCTGAGACCGGTTCCGGCGTCGAGGCAGAGGTGGATTACCCGGGCGGAGAGATAACCGGTTCTGAATCGGGAGAAGGAAGTGATGCGGCCATTTGGCTGGCCGTAATCGCTCCCGCCGGAGATAGCGGGACCGGGGCGGAAATAAGCCATCTGGATGCGGGTGGTATTGTCAATAAGGTCGGTTCGGATACCGTTCACGGCGTTGACATCGTGGCCGTCATTTCGGTACAGGCAGCCGGACTGGAAGCGGGCAGCGGGACGGAAGCATCTACGGTAATTCCCGCGTTCGCGGCTCACGATATGGGGCTTGGCGTCGACTTTAGCATATTATTCAAAGATGCCTATGGCAGTGATACCGGTGCTGGCGAGGATAGTCTCAAATCACTGGGGGGCGCCGGAGGAAAAGGCCCGGATATGCGGTTGCACGGTCGGATGGGCAAAACAGAAATACCATCCAGGAAGACAGGAATACCATCCAAGGGGGTAAACATATGAATTTAACGGATATGATAGACCTGGTGAGAAAAGATTTACATGATGAAGACAGTGGTAATTACCGCTGGTCCGATAGCGAGCTGACGCGGCATATTAACCGGGCGGTGAAAGAGCTATCGGAAAGAGTGCCGGGACCGGCCCGGGCAACCCTGGCGACTACCGCGGACTCGAGGGAAATCGATATATCAGGGCTGACGAACCGGATTATGGTAGAAGCCGTGGAATTTCCGGTGGATGACTATCCTCCCCGTTTTCAGCGGTTTTCCATCTGGGGAGATATCCTGACGATTATCAGCGGCAGCGAACCCGACGGCTCTAATTGTCATATCTATTACGGCACTCTCCATACCCTGGATGCGCAAGGTTCCACCGTGCCGGTGAAATACGAAGACCTGGTGGCAACCGGAGCCTGCGGTTACGCCGCCGTGGAATGGGCGGCTTACGCGATAAACAGGGTAAATGTCGGTGGGGCGAACGTTTCCAAGGAATTCAGGCTCTGGGGAAGCGAGAAACTCGCCGTATTTCAGGAAGCGTTGAGCCGGCTGGGAAGGCGACAGAGGGTCAGGGTCCAGCGACTTTTCGATGCCGATTAACAGGGAAAGAGATGAGAGAACTGACATCAACACTACTAAATGCCCAGAAGTGGGCAACGGCCGTTCCCTACGTAAAGGTTGAGGCTACCAACCGGATTGCCGGGGTGGTCAGATACCACTGGGACCGCCTCTATAACGGTACCGAAGAGGACTATTTACACGCTCTGACTCTACCCGGTGACGGCTCGCTGATACGGGTGAGGGTAACTCCGCCTTCCGACTCGCAGAAGCTTTACCGGCAACGGGTAAACAATCCGGGGCCGGAGAGTGACTTCAGTCAGTGGACCTATACCGGGCAGTATAACGTCGTTGCCGTGGCGGCGGCTTCGCTGGGCTCCGAGGTGTCAATATTCTGGATAAAGACCAACCGTGAAATCCGCCGTTTGAAAAGCACCGATAACGGCGTTAACTGGGGCAGTCCCGAGCTGATAGGCTATACGCCGACCACCGCTATCAACGGTATGACGGCGGCTTATAAGACGAACGGAGACCTGGCGGTTTTCTACGCCGACCAGTCGACGCTGTACGTCAGGAAAAGTATCAGCGGTCAATGGCAGTCGCCATCGGCCTGGGACAAGAGTACAGGTAATCTGTCCGGCGTCGCCTGTGTTTATAACGCCGACTGGAACCTGTTGGTAACCGGACTGGATACATCCGGCAACTACCGACTGTGGAGTCTGGTCTACGGTGACGGGGGTGACGTTGCCGCTGGAAGCTGGTCGGAGCTGAAAGAGATAGCGGTGGCGCCTTCGGGCGGTGATTTCGAGTTTGGGCAGCCTTTTCTGGATAAGTCCGATAGCTACCGGTGTTTCTATATCGAGAAATTCACCGGTACGGAAGCCTATAACCGTCCTTTCTGGTCGCATTCCGTCCCGGATACCGGATTTATCGATAACCTGTGGCGGGAACCCGTACCGTTTAACCTGTCCTCGGAGTACGGTCTGGCGATAGCTCACCGCGGTGATTACGCCTGGCTATCGAGCAACGACGGGGTATGGATGGCGGGGCTGGCGGCAGAGAGCCTGGACCTGACCGCCGATGTTACCGGATTGAAATGTGATAACGCCGTGAATGGCGGGCGACTGACCGTAGAGCTTAGGAATGACGACGGGCGATACGCGGCACCGGGGAAGGTGGGTTTAAGCGTCCTCGATATTAGCTACGAGATAGAGTACAGTCCCGGTTATGTGACCGATGCCGGTGACGAATGCAGCACCGGATTAAGCTACCGTCTTGAAGCCCGTGAACATACGAGTTCCGGTGGCCGAGCCGGGTTCATCCTTCAGGCGCGGGACGGCTGGGGGGCACTGGAAGACTGGAAGGCCCGGTACCAGTTCCGATGGAACAAGACGTCCGACGATATGAGTGTCAAAGATATCATAACTTTTATCCTCGCCAGGGCTGGTTTGAAGCTGGAGGTTATTTCACAATCATCGGCGGTCACTTCCTTTTATCCTGACGTTACCCTGAGCGCCAGGGATAACGGTCAGTCGGTAATACAGAAGCTGCTTTCCTTCGTTCCTGATGTTCTTTTCATCGAAGGGAATACAGCCTACCTCGTCAACCCGTTGTCGTCGGATAACTCCGTGTACAGCTACGGCGGCGACCATGCGCTGTTCGAGGGCTGGTACCGTCAGGATACCCGGGGCATCAATAGAGTCCAGGTAGAGGGATACGATTCAAGCGGTATTGAGCCGATAGTGACCGAAAGCTTTTCCTGGGACGAGGTGGACTCGGTATACGACCGTCTAATGCAGGTTGAGGACAGGAACATCGGCACCGTTGCCGAAGCTCAGCAACGCGGCCAATCAATATTAAGGCAATCAGAGATAGAAGCCGCCGATGGTAGCATTCTGGTGCCGGTAAATTGCGGCCAGCAGCTATTCGATGTCATTGATGTTACCGACGGGAGGGCCGGTCTGGATGCCGCGAAGAAACGCGTACTCGGTATATCGCTGGAGTTCCGTCCGCGGCGAGGTGAGTATGTCCAGCGCTTGAGGCTTGGGGCAGTATAGGACAAGGGGAAGGAGCGGGATAAATGAGGATGAAAAAAGGGGAGTTGAGGAATTTTAATTCCGGGAATTATACGGCTACGGTCCGGATTTCCGGCAGCTATAAAGTGTATCTTGAAGATATTACCGTCGCCAGGAATTTACCTTCGGCGGAGATGATTACCGGCAGAAAGGTAGCGGTACTGTTTTTCGATGAATACAGCCCGAAAGAGGCCGTGATAGTGGCTGTCTATTCCTGAAATTCCGATTCGTCAAGTCGAGCGTTGAGGTTCCTGATGGCATTCATGATTTCTTCTTCGGCAGCCAGCGCCTCGGCGGCGAGTGTATTCCGGGTGCGTGTTTTTCCCGACCTGGCACGTATATCGGCAACGTGCTTTCTAACGTTATCCAGACTCTCCGGCTCTATGGCTATGTCTTCCGGCATTCTCGGTGAGATATCAGGGAACTTTTCCGTTTCAGTAGTCAAGACTTCGTCAATCTTCTTCCGGCGATTACGCGCGCATCCGGGGGGATAGCTACTTTTTCTTTCTACGGGTATCACCGGGTGTATATTAACTAAAGGTTTCACGGTCTGTGGTTCCGCTGGCGGAGTTTCCGGTGTCTGGGGTTTGAGGGGAGACGGTTCTATTTTCCAATGGGGAGTTTTTTTTTGAGGGGTGGGAAGATTATCCACGCTTTCCATGAGACGCATCAAGACACGGTTCTGCTGGGCGGCACCCTTATGCAATTCCTGAGAAGCGGCATTCAAACCCTGGATGGCACCGGTATGGCTGGAGAGATGAGTCGCGTATTTCTCGATGGCACTGGAAAATTTACCGAGAGCCTGCTCCGTATCCGCCATTTTCTGTTCAGTTTGTTTCATCCTGGTGGTTAATTCGGGTTCCGTATAAACTTCTTTGTACCTGGGTGGGCTGGATACCCGCAGATAAAAAGCCTGTATCAAACGAGCCAGTTCTTGGCGATAGAGAATAGAACCCAGCAGAAGGAAGAAAATCAGGGCGTATATCACGCTATATTGACTCTGAAAGGGAAAAGAGAGGACGGACTCTACTCCGGAGTCGGAAGCCGGCGTCCCGGTGAAAAATCCTCTGGCGAAGAGGAATCCCGAAACGCAGACCACGATGAGAATTATCAGTAATATAGCACGTTTCATGATGATAACAGATTACCTCTGGCATTTTGGTATCGATGGTGGGCGGTGTGGGATAACTGGCGAGGAATAATGATTCTAGGTCAGTTCACCGATAAATGACTTGAGGCGTTCCATTAACGACTCTTTAAACTCGTTAAACTCCTCCCTGGTAATATAGTTACCGGTTGCCCCCTGAGTCCGGGCGATGTTTTGCATCAATGCCGGCATATTTCGCTGGGCGGCTTCAAACAGCGTTCGGGACTGGTCATTGACTACCAGCTTATTCAGTATCAGCCGTAAATTACGCCTGATATTTTCTTCAGTTAAATCGAGCTCAGTGGCAACCTGCTCGATGGTATTTCCGTTGACTATACTGCCGAGTATCTCTGATTCTTTAGGTGCCAGTGTAGCCAGGAGGTCATCAAGCTGTGAGCTCAGCAGGTTCATTTCTTCAAATTCGGCGAGAATCTTAGAGGCTATCTCGGGGATGAGCAGGGATTCGAGTATGGGATGGCTTCCCTGGGAAACGACGCGGATGATATCCAGCAGATATTCGGGGTCGGAGTTCTTCGTCAGGCAGGCGCTGGCGCCGCTCTTCATAGCCGAGAATAGCAGTTCATTGTTGGCTTTCTCCATAATAAGGATAATTGCTACCGAGGGCAGGCTTCTCTTGATACGGCAGGTTATTTCAGGTCCGTCATATTTACCGTTATGCATGCTCAGAACGGCTATATTCGGCGGGTTAGCCGTAATATGAATAAAGGCATCCTCGTTATTGGTCGTCTCCCCGATAACCTCGAAGTCATCTTCACCCGAGAGTATGAAATGGATGCCCTCGCGGAAAAGAACCTGCGGGTCTGAAAGAAAGACTTTAGCTTTTTCCATATACAAATTCTCCCGGCCAGTTTAATAACTTATCTTAACACTAACTGTACCATAGATTCATTAAATTGAGTCTAAGAAAGGTTAAAATTTCATAAAGATAATCTAAAGTTTTAATAAAGAAAGAACCGTTGCTTTAGTAAAGTAAGAATCATATGAGTTGATTGATATTAGCGTACAGAAAACTAACGAAAACATCAGCTCATGAACCGGCCGGGCGGATAAATTTATAGCCGATGCCATGCTCGGTGACAATGACATTGGGGGATTCGATATTATCCTCCAACTTCTGTCTGAGGTGCTGAATATGTACCCGAAGCAGGTCCCTGGCATCAACATAGGAGTCTCCCCAAACCTTGGTGAGCAGGCTTTCGTGAGATAGTATCCTCCCTTCATTTCTAATCAGGTGATAGAGCAGCTTTCTTTCCGTTGAGGTGAGTTTTATTAAATTACCGTCCAGCATTACCTCATTACGGTTAAAATCGACGGAAAGCTTGCCGCTGATAAAAGGTCGTTCTTCATCGGTTACCGGCAGTCCCTGAGCGCGACGCAAGACCGCCTGGACCCGGGCAATCAACTCGATATGACTGAAAGGCTTGGTAATATAGTCGTCAGCGCCCAGCTCCAGTCCCCGGGCGATATCGGTATCTTCACTCCTGACCGTCAGCATCAGCACCGGCACATCGGAGAAGCGGCGGATTTCTTTAAGAATCTGATATCCGTCAACATCGGGCAGACCGATATCGAGGATGACAACATCCGGACTCTCGGTCTCAACGAGTTCGAGTCCTTTATTGCCGGTACTGGCCGAGACGACGATGGTACCGCTCCAGCGCAGTTGAAAACACAGCGAAACAACTTCGATAATTCCAGGGTCGTCTTCGATAACTAAAACCTTCATGGTACTCCTCAGTATCAAATAGCCTGTTTTTTAGTGCGTAATGGCAGAGAGAAATAAAAGATACTGCCCTTACCGGGTTTGCTTTCCACCCATATTTTACCGCCGTGAAGCTCTACGACCTGTTTTGCCAGGGCAAGCCCGAGGCCGAGTCCGGGATGGCGTTGCCGGTCAGAATTGAGGCGGCTGTAGGGTTTGAACAACCGGGACTGTTCATCAGGGGCAATACCGATACCCGAGTCCTGTACCTCTACTACAATCTCGGTATCGTGACTACGAGCTTTCAGGACGATATTGCAGCCTTCTTCAGAGAATTTGGTAGCGTTATTCAGCAGATTGAGAACTACCTGCTCCAGGCGCTGCCCGTCGCCGCGTATTATGGGCAGGGAGGGTGGTAAATCTATATCCAGGTACTGTCCTTTGCCCTGGATGAGCGGGCTGATTTGCATTCCCGTTCCCCGGAGGAGTGATTTGATATCCACTGGTTCCAACTGAAGTTGAATTTCACCGGTGCCGGTTTTGACGATATCCAGAAGCTCAGCCAGTCTCGTTTCCAGAGTATTGGCATTCCGGATAATGGTCTGAATTAATCTCTGGTGTGATTTATCACCAGAGCTTTCGAGTTCCTCGGCCAGTAAGCCAGCGGCGGCAATAATGGAAGTAAGCGGTGTTTTCAACTCGTGGCTGAGGGTATCAATAAACCTCAGCCATTCTTCTTCCTTGGTTTCTATAACGGACATTTAGTCCCAATCCTCTTTGGCGACATTGAATTTAGTTAAAATGTATCACTTTTCCAGTCGCACATCAAGTGAGAAAAGCTGTACACAACTTCACATTAAGCTTATGCAAGTCATACGCCGCTACAGAACAGGTTGATAGCTATTTCTTAACCTCTTGAGCCATGCCTCTGGCGATGCTTTTAATCAGGCTGAGGATGCCGATAACGGCACGCTGAACTTCAACAGGTTCTTCAGCCAGCATCTTGGCTACGTAGGGGTCCAATTGTCTTCCGGTGTACCTTGAGCTGCCATCCTCGGCGACTCCGGAGCTCTGTGGTGAGAGAAATCCGGCCAGAGTAAACAGTTCGTCCTCGTCGAAGCCCAGGGGTTTGGCGATTTTACGCAATATACGCGCTGACGGGAAACGTTCGCCCCTTTCGATGCGTCCCAGGTGTGAGGAAGAAACGCTGGAGGCTTTTGCCAGTTCCTGCAGAGTCAGGGGAACCGTTATCCTCTGCTGCTTGAGGATTTTACCCAGGTCATTATTACCATAATCCATGATGATATTATATTTTGCCAATTGGCAAATGTCAACACTTTTTAGTGCTTATTCCTGGCAAATTAGCTATAATTTATGAAATTTTTATATATTTTAACAGGTTTCTTGACGCATGTCCAGACTGTCCATATAATAGTGACGGTAATACAAGGGATTTTGTGTTCAGCGTGGGAGCTGAGAAGCTTTTTGGAATAAGGCTTTCTCGGCTTTTAGTCTGTCTTAAGAAAGGACCGGTTTTATGCCTGATAAATACGATGTAATTATAGTGGGCGGCGGTCCTGCGGGAATTTTCGCCGCACTGCAGCTGTGCCAGGTTGAGGGTATAAGCATCCTGTTGGTAGAGAAGGGAAAGGACATCAACCAGCGTCGCTGTCCGGTACGTGATACGGACGGTTCCTGTATAGAGTGTTTACCCTGCAATCTGGTCTGCGGTCTGGGCGGTGCGGGTGCTTTCAGCGACGGTAAGCTGGTGCTTTCCTCACAGGTAGGCGGACACCTGGAAGATTATCTGGGACATGAAGCCATCGAACGCCTTATCAAGGGTGTAGACGATTTGTATTTGAAATTCGGCGCCTCCGAGAACCTCTACGGGACGGGCGCTGATATAGAGAGAATCAGCCGTGAAGCTGAAAAAGCGGGACTGAATCTAATACCGACACCGGTACGCCACATGGGCACCGAGAACTGCTATTCCGTTCTCCAGGCGATGCAGGAATACCTGACGCCCCGAATGGAACTCAAACTCGGCACGATGGCTACGAAAACTATCGTCGAGAACGGGCAGGTCAAGGGTATTGAAACTGATGACGGAGCTAAATACTATTGCCGTTATCTTGTCCTGGCGCCGGGGAGAGAGGGTGCCGACTGGTTTTCCCACGAAGCCGAACGTTTGAAACTGACGATGCATAACAATCCCATAGACGTGGGGGTGAGGGTGGAGCTGCCCGTAGCAGTAATGCAAGAATTGACCGATGTTCTTTACGAAGTGAAGCTGGAGTATTACTCGAAGAGCTTTAACGACCGTATCAGGACATTCTGCATGTGTCCCGCTGGCGAAGTTATCATGGAGTCGACCGGGGGCAGCGACCCGGTCGTTACGGTTAACGGCCACAGCTATTCGGGCTGGAAGAGCGATAATACCAACTTCGCTCTGCTGGTAAGCACCGATTTCACCAAGCCGTTTCATGAGCCGATTGCCTACGGTAAATACCTCGCCAGACTGGCTAATCTGCTCGGCGGTGGTGTGCTGGTCCAGCGTCTGGGGGACCTCCTTGACGGGCACCGGTCCACTCCGGAAAGGATTGACAAAGGACGGGTAAAGCCGACGTTGAAAAGCGCCGCCCCGGGGGACTTGAGTTTTGCCCTGCCTTACCGGCACCTGACAGGACTGGTGGAAATGCTGCGGGTAATGGACAGGATGATACCCGGCGTGGCTTCCCCCGATACGCTGCTCTACGGATTAGAGGTTAAGTTTTACTCCTTCCGTCCCGAGCTCAGCAACTGCCTGGAAACCGAGGTATCTAATATGTTTGCGGTAGGTGATGGTACCGGGGTGAGCCGCGGTCTGGTGCAGGCGTCAGCGGCGGGACTGGTGGCGGCGGTAGAGATATTGAACAGAATAGAACAGGGATAAACAATCGCTCGATGTAAAAATAGGCTTTGTTTGGTTTTGGTTGATTTCATATGCTCTCCCCCTCTCCAGCCAATGATAATTGCGGTTTCTGACTGTTGTTTCCGGCTGGAGAGGGGTCAGGGGTGAGGTAAGCACCTATCTACCAAATGTAAGCGGAATCTAATAAGATCCTTCTTGACATGGTGTAAAAAGCCAACTAAAATGTATATAGTTTTTCAAGAGTTGTTTGCATAGGGATATTCGGGGGTTAAAGCCGGACTGGCTGAGCCCCTTAAATATTGAGAAAAAAGCATTGTAAATTCGGAAGGGATGTGATGTTGCTTGGCTGAAGTTACAGCTGGAGATGAAGAAAGCTTCGACAGTTTACTGAAACGATTTAACCGGAAAGTACAGCAGGACGGTATTCTTGCCGAATTGCGCCGTCGCGAGCATTACGAGAAACCCAGCATCAAGCGAAAGCGGAAGAAAGCCGCCAAGAAGCGCGGTGCTGCCAAAGCCACGAGACTGTCACGGCGTTAGTTAATACGATTTGTACCAAAATAGCACGACGGGATTTAATAGCTGGCTACCTATGGAGCAGCAAGCGAACCTGAAACAGAAGTTATCCGACGACCTGAAGCAGGCGATGAAGTCCGGCGATACGGTTAAACGCGATACGCTGAGAATGTTGATGTCCGCCATCAACAACGCGGAAATCGCCAGGAAGGCCTCGCTTGAAGACAGCGATATCCTCGGGGTGATAGCCAAGGAAGTCAAGCAGCACCAGGAAAGCATCGAAGCATTCAAACAGGGAAAGCGAGCGGACCTGGTAGCCAAAGAGGAAGAAGAGCTGGCCATTTTACAGGCCTATTTACCCGAGCAGATGACGCACGAAGCCATTGTGGAAGAAGCCAGGAAAGTTATCGCGGCGGTGGGGGCTCAGGGGCCGGGTGACAAAGGGAAAGTGATGCAGCAGCTGATGCCCGGACTCAAGGGCAGGGCGGATGGGAAAGAGATAAACGCGGTGGTGACGGAGCTGCTGGGGCGGTAAAAGGGATTCTTATCTATATTCATAATCCCCCGGCACAAGAATATCCCTGATTTTCACTTCCCCTGAAGTGTATCTTTTAATGATTTCCTGTGCTTTTTCAGGATTTTCTTCTTTAATTAAATCCGAGATTCTATACAGCAAAGTAAGTGCCCGGTTTTCAATATCCATTATGGCTCTGGTTCGACCGTACCACCAGGCTCCTGCGCCAATAAGAGCACATGCCAGTATTCCCCAGAAAAATACCATCGCGACCTCCGAATAATATAATCAATATATACCGTTTAAGGCCTTTTCCATTTCAGCGTATAATCGCGTACCGTCACTCCCCGTATCTATTATAGACCATGGCAGCGCCTGAGAGGTATCCCACTTTCGGTGGATATAATGGTCTATGTCCAGATGATGGGTGGTGATGGCTTTTCGCCAGCTGGAAAGAGATATCTTGTCTATGTTAGCCAGTGCTTCTGCGAGTTTGATGTCGCCACGCGAGAGAGTCCCCTGGATATGGCTCCAGGCCGGGCTTTCGGTTTTTAGTTTTATACCTCTGACGGGCAGACTTCTTTTCAAGAGTGCGAGACGACGATTCAATATATCCAGTGGTGCCATAGGCAGCCACTGGAACGGAGTCCCTGCCTTGGGTACGAAAGGGGCGATATTAAGGCTGAGACGGGTGCCGCTCCGATACCTGTCCAGCCTGGCTTTAATTGAAAGTGCCAGTTTGATGATGTCCTTGATATCATCGTCGGTCTCCGAGGGTAAGCCAATCATAAAATAGAGTTTGAGATTATTAAAGCGGTGCTCGCCGACCATATCCGCCGCTTCCAGGATATCGCTGTCGGAGATGCCTTTGTTAATCAGCTGTCGCAGGCGTTTGGAACCGGCCTCGGGGGCGATGGTAATCGTCCGGGCGTTTCCTTTGGCCAGTATATCGATAACTTCGCCGAAGAGAGAGCCGATACGCAACGAGCTGATGGATAGCTGAGCGCCTATGCGAGTGAGATTATCGAGTAAATCGACAATACGGGGATGGTCGGTAACGGCGGGGCCGATAAGGCCGATACGTTTCCTATACTGCAATCCATTTTCGGCCTGAGTGATGAGTTTTTCTACGGAGCGAAAACGCATCGGGGAGAAAATACAGTTCACCAGACAGAAACGGCAACCCCGCTGGCAGCCGCGTTCCGCCTCGATGAGATAAAGGTCTTTAAGCTCCGTATCGGGCGTCAGCACCACCGAGGTCGTGGCAAAGCTGTCGATATCCTTTGCCCACTGCCGTACAACCGGGGTTTCAGGCGGATGGGCGGGCACGTAGATTCCAGGTAGAATAGCCAGCGCTTTTAGTAAATCATCTCGATTACTGCCGATGCCTTCCGAAAGTACCGGGAGCATGGTGGGGAGTAGCGGTTCAGCCTCGCCGATGCCAAGGCAATCGAAGAACGGCGAAAGCGGCATGGGATTAGCGGTGATGCAGGGTCCCCCGGCGATGATTAAAGGGTGCCTATCATCACGGTCGGTGGCATAGAGCGGGATGCCGCTGGTTCTTAGTATGGAGACGACGTTGAAGTAGTCAAGTTCATAGGAAAGAGAGAAAGCCAGGATGGAAAAATCGGACAGCGGTCGGTGTGATTCTATCGATAAAGGTGGGGTATTCCCGTCAGAACTGTCTTTTTCCCAGAAGACCCTCTCGCAGACGACATCGTCGTAATCATTCAAGAGCTTATAGATGGTGTGAATACCGAGGTTGGACATCCCGAGGTAATAGGAATTGGGGTAGACAATGGCAACCGGTAATTTCCCACCCCAGTCTTTAACGACGACGCCTTCCTCCCGCAGGTCGGACTGGGCGGCTCTGGCTTTATCTCTCGTCGGCATGTCCAGATTATATCGCCTTTAGGGTGGGAATGCGAACATGGCATCGGCTACGTATGATTGATTGTAGACACTCACCCCCTTGGTCCCCCTCTCAAACAGGTTTAACTTCAGGGCTCGATTTATATTTTGTTTGAGAGGGGGAAATAATATGAGAGGGGGCGGAGCCCCCTCTCTCTTTAACTCCCCTCTCCGGCCAGCCGTGATTAGGGTGTCATATCGGAGTACCCGGCTGGAGAGGGGATATAGGGGTGAGGTAGGCAGCAAGCAACGAAATGCCGAAGAACCAGCGGTCTCCTCGGTTGCGCGAGGCTGAATACGGGTGCTATAATTGGCGCGTAATACACCCGCCCGAATATCCCGGAGGTTTGTCATGAGAGTCAGCCGTGAAGAAGTGCTGCATATCGCCCGCCTGGCGCGGGTGGCCCTTACCGAAGACGAGATAACCAGGCTCAGCGAGCAGCTTTCCAACCTGCTGGAAAATTTCGAGATATTACAGCAGGTAAACACCGATGGTATCCCCCCGACGGCTCAATCGGTAGCTCTGGAGAGCGTCATGAGGGACGACGAAGTCACCCCTTCTTTCCCGCAGGAGGATATCCTGGCGAACGCGCCCCGGCGGGATGAGGATTGCTTCCGGGTTAAGCCGGTGCTGGAGTAAGGTGAAGATAAATGCAGGTTACAATCAGCGAAGCCTCGAAACTGCTCAAAGATAAGAAGATATCTTCGGTAGAGCTTGTCAAAGAATACCTGGAACGCATCAGCGCGGCGGAGCCTAAGTTGCAGGCGCTGGTGACGGTTACCAGGGACCAGGCTTTAGAGCAGGCGAAAAAGGCCGACGAGGCTATCGCCGCGGGTAAGGCCGGTCCGCTGACCGGCGTACCAATAGTAATCAAGGACAATATGTGTACCCGTGGAATACGGACAACCTGCTCATCGAAAATACTGGAAAATTTTGTGCCGCCATATGACGCCACCGTCGTGGAGAAGCTGAACGCTGAGAGGATGGTGATGGTGGGCAAATCCAACCTGGACGAATTCGCCATGGGGTCGTCGACGGAGAACTCGGCGTTTTTCCCCACCCGTAATCCCTGGGACGTGAGCCGGGTGCCGGGTGGCTCGAGCGGGGGCTCGGCGGTCTCGGTTGCCGCCGGCGAGGCGGTCTGTGCCCTGGGTTCGGACACCGGAGGCAGCATCCGTCAGCCGGCCGGTTTTTGCAGCGTGGTCGGGATGAAGCCTACTTACGGCAGAGTGAGCCGCTACGGGCTGGTGGCTTTCGCCAGCTCTCTCGACCAGATAGGGCCGCTGACGCAGGATGTCACCGACTGCGCCCTTTTGATGAATGCCATCGCCGGGCATGACAAACGCGATTCGACGTCCGTCCCCGAGCCGGTGCCCGATTATACTCAATCGCTTAAGTCCGATTTGAAAGGACTCCGCCTCGGCGTTCCCAAAGAGTATTACGTCGAAGGAATGCAGTCGGGAGTAGCGTCAGCGATTCAGAACGCTCTGAAAAAGCTCGAGGAACTGGGGGCTAGTGTTGAAGAGACATCGCTGCCCCATACCCCCTACGCCCTGGCAGTCTACTATATCATCGCCCCCTCGGAAGCCTCGGCCAACCTGGCGCG
>CAZCZJ010000037.1:15816-21440 GCA_964503235.1 uncultured Dehalococcoidaceae bacterium
CCCGCCGGCTTCAGCGACGGCCTCCCCGTGGGCATGCAGATAATCGGCAAGCCCTTCGGCGAGGAGACGATGCTACATATAGCCTACGCCTACGAGCAGGCCACCGAGTGGCATAAGCAGAGGGCCGAGTTTTAGGGGGGAGTGCATGCCACGTAGCTTTAACGACAAAATTAAGTCTTTCCTATTGATGGGTATGGAAATCGCGGGTCCTGCTGCAGGTAATGCTTTCGGCTTTTTAGTGGGGGGTATTGAAGGTGCAGCTTTAGGTGGTGCTTCAGGAGTTGTCATAACTAGAAGCCTATCTGATTTTGTAAATAGGACATTGTCAGCTAGGGAGAAAGCAAGAGTAGCTGCTACCACTATATTTGCAATAGAGAAAATTAAATCAAGGTTGGAAGCTGGAGACACACTAAGAAATGATGGATTCTTTGAAGAAAAACAGGATGGCAAATCGGAAGCCGATGAGATATTTGAAGGGGTATTATTAAAAGCCAAGAACGAACATGAGGAGAAGAAAGCCAAGATAATTGGTAATATCTTTGCTAATAGTGCTTTCAGCTCTTCCATTTCAATTGGGCAAGCAAATCATGCGCTGAGAATCGCAGAGGGTTTAACCTATAGGCAGATGTGCCTACTTTCACTTATTACTGTTACCGAGGGAATTGAACTTAGTGACGAAGATTATGGAAAACGAAAGAAAATCCCTTATGAGACAATATCTCTTTTGCAGGAAACGTATGATCTCTATAGTAATTATGGTTTAATTATCCTAAATGATCCCAACATTATACTTGTTCAAAATTGGAGGGGGATGTCTCCAAAGAAATTTCAATTATCTCCCCTGGGAGAAAGATACTATCAATTAATGGGGATTGGAGAGAGTATTCCTGACGAGGATATTAAGGATATCGCGAGGCATTTCCAGTTGTCTCCCGAGTAGCCTAATTTTGAAGACAGGGGCGGATAAGGCGGGGTGGCAATTCCCCGGCCTGGCATGCCAATGCTGCGAGGGCGGCCGGGTGGGAAAAGATATTTTATAAAAGGGAGGGGAGGTGTAAATAAATATGAAATTCGGTGATTTGACTTACGAGGAAATCCGCGACTGTGCTGGCAAGGGCTGGCTGGCGATTGTCCCTACCGGCTGCACCGAGCAGCAGGGGCCGCACCTGCCGGTGGACTTCGATACCTGGTTCGCCGAGCAGGTCTGCTTGGCCGCCTCGGATAAGGCCGAAAAGGACTACGGCGTACGCTCGCTGGTGCTGCCCGCCATGCCCTTCGGGCCGACTCCGGAGCATGCCAGCTACGGCAGTGGCTACATCAATATCCCCAAAGAGCTTCACGAGACGCTGGTGGGCGACATTCTCAAGTCCCTGGGCGAGCAGGGGTTCAAACGCATCATCGTCTGGCGGGGCTGCGGACAGCATGACCTACGCGAGACGGTGACGCGTTACAACAAAGAGTCCCGGAGGAAGTCGCGGGCCTATTTACCCACCTTGCCCTACCACGATATCTGGATGCGCCTCGGTGACCCCGGTAATCCCGGCGGTCACGCCGACTCCTTCACCACCTCAATAGTCCTCTACCACCGACCTGAGTCGGTTCGTTTGGATAAAATAATAGACCCACATCATAGCGAAGTGGATTGGGGAGATCCTAATCTGGACTTCAGTCAATATTCTGCCACTGGGGTTATCGGCGACCCTACCAAAGCCAGCGCCGAACTCGGTAAAAAGCTCTGGGAAGCTATTGTTCAAGAGGTGGCTCTTATATTTAAAGAAGTTGCCGGGGTGGTATAAATTACGATGGAAGTCGGCAGCCAGTGGTACAACCGCATCGCTACCGAGATAAGCGGCTACCGGATTACCCTGGGACGAAAGGACTCCAAGAAATACAGACTCGACCAGCTGCTGCGTATTGCCAGGAGAGTCGATGATTTCTCCGGTATTTGCGGAGAATGCCAGGGATATCAGCAGCAAATCACCAGGCTAGTCAATGACTTGGCCATGATGATCCAGATACCCGATAAAGAAGGATATAAAAAACATATTAAAGCCATCACCGACCTCACCGAACACCTGAAAAATGTCCACAAGCTGGTGGACAAAGGCCACTATATGGGTATCGGCATCGGTATCGGGATGGCTATCGGGGGAGGTATCGGGGCAGCGCTTGGGGCGGTGGCGGATAGTCCTGGCATCGGTATCGGGATTGGTGCCGGTCTGGGGCTGGTTGTCGGCGCTTACCTGGACAGGAGGGCCAGAGCGGAGGGGAAGGTTATCTGATGACTTTCCATAAAAAGGGCTACTCAAGACTCTCCAGCTATGCTATAATGAGACATCCAAGCGGTGTTATGCAATCGGGTGAGGAGGTAAGGAGATGTTGAAAGATATTTTAAAGGTTTTGGAAAACGATGCTCATACTACATCGAAACAGATAGCCACCATGACCGGGCTGTCTGCCGCCGAGGTTACCAGGACGATTAAACAGGCGGAAAAGGACCGGATAATTTTAAAATATAAAGCCGTGGTCAACTGGGACCGCCTCGAAGATGAGCAGGTCTGGGCTTTGATAGAAGTGAAAGTTACCCCGGAACCGGAAGCGGGATTCGATTCTATTGCCGGACGTATTGCTCAGTTCCATCAGGTACGGTCGGTATATCTTGCCTCCGGGACGTACGATCTGCTGCTGGTCGTGGTCGATAAGTCCGAGCGCTTAATAGCCGAATTCGTATCGCAGAACCTGTCGCATATCGAGGGGGTGCAGGGGACGGTCTCTCATTTCGTGCTGAAACGCTATAAAGAGGACGGCGAATTGCTGGATGGGGGAGAAGGGGTAAAACGACAGCCGGTGATATTATAAGCCGGCGCTAGACATTGCAGGAGAACTCATTTGGTAAAACAAATCGTAAAAGGTCGACGAAAAAGAAAGCTTATCTCCAGGAGGGCGAACCGGCTTTCACCATCGGGAATCCGCAAATTCTTTGATTTGCTGGAATCCATAGAAGGGGTTATCTCGCTGGGGGTAGGCGAGCCCGACTATGCCACGCCCTGGCACATCAGCGAGGCGGCCGTAAAGTCGCTGGAGAAGGGCTATACCATGTACACCTCCAACTCCGGCATAGTGGAGTTACGGCAGGAAACGGCTAAATACCTTGAAGAGAGGTACGGTATTAAATATGACCCCTTTGGCCAGATATTGATGACCGTCGGTGTTTCCGAGGCACTTGACCTGGCGATGCGGGCGATATTAAATCCGGGCGACGAGGTTATCATGTCCGACCCTCATTACGTCGCTTACGATTCCTGTGTCATTCTGGCGGGTGGTGAACCGGTGATGGTGCCGACATCGGAGAAGGATAACTTCGAGATAAACGCCGGTGATATCGAGTCAAGGATTACTCCCAGGACCCGTGCTATTCTTATAGGATATCCCGCCAATCCCACCGGCGCGGTGATGAGTCGGGACAAGCTACTGGCAATAGCCGATGTCGCCCGTCGTCACAAGCTGATGGTCATTTCCGATGAAATCTACGCCAGACTCGTCTATGGCGTCGAGCATACCTGTTTTGCCAGTCTCCCCGATATGCAAGACAATACGATACTGCTGGGCGGTTTTTCCAAGGCTTATGCCATGACCGGATGGCGTATCGGGTATGCGGCGGCACCGCGTGATATTATTGCCGCCATGACCAAGATACACCAGTATACGATAATGAGCGCTCCTACGATGGCTCAGGTAGCCGCCATCGAGGCGTTGAAGTCCGGGGAGTCCAGCGTGCAGGAAATGGTCGAGGACTATAACCGGCGCCGCCTGGTGATAGTTAAAGGACTTCGTGATATAGGCTTGAGTTGTTTCGAGCCGAAAGGGGCTTTCTACGCCTTTCCGTCGATAGCCGTTACCGGCATGACATCGGAGGAATTTTCCGAGAAGCTCCTTATCGAAGAGAAAATAGCCGCCGTGCCCGGCTCGGCATTCGGGGATTGCGGGGAGGGCTACGTGCGCTGCTGCTACGCTACCTCATTATCAGATATAGAGGAAGCTTTAAACCGCATGGAGCGGTTTGTGAAGAAGCACCGGAAGTAGGGGCGGTTGTCTAAGGCTGTCCCTGCTCCTTAAACCCCACCCTTATCCTATCGGTGGTCTAATCTCTAATTATTACTAAACTTCCACCACGAAATCGAAAGTTGCTTTCTGAGAATCATGCATCTCAGCTATATTTATGAGGGTTTTCTCTTCGAAAATCGGGTCGGTGGCATTGCGCGCCTCGCCGGGGAAAAAGAGCTGGGTGGTCAGTACCGGCGAGTTTTCATTAGCGCGTACCTTGGCGTGGACGTGAGGAGACCGGAAAAGGTACTCCTTCGGTCTTACCGTTTCCAGGTGGTAACAACCATCGGCGTCGGCATACTGGTGGCCGCGGAGGTTAAAGCCCTCGTTGTCGTATTCCCCGTTGCCATTGGCGTGCCAGAAATCAAGCCAGGCCCGGGGGATGGGATGGCCATCTCTATCAAGGACACGACCTTCCAGAACCAGTTTTTTACCCGGGGTACCCGACGCGGCGATATTGTGGCGTTCCGGAGAACCGGTCTTGTAGTACGGTCCTTCCTCAACCGGGGAGGTTAATTCGAGGCGGTCTTTACCTGCGTTCATGCCGTTTACCCCAGCCCGATTCTTTGCCGGACCTCGGCCAGCTTTTTCTCAGCCATGGGGTGGGCTTTATCCGCGCCGGCTTTCAGGATAGCATCAATGCGGCCGGGTTCGGCGGTGAGTTCACGGTAACGTTCCTGTACCGGACGCATCGTTTCGACAACCAGTTCTGCCAGCTCTTTCTTGAAATCACCGTAACCCTTGCCTTCGAACCTGGCCTCGATTTCTTTATTCGTTTCGCCGGAAATAGTCTGATAAATACCGAGCAGGTTGTAGATTCCGGGACGGTCTTCATCGAAGCGGATTTCGCGCCGCGAATCCGTGGTAGCGCGCATGATTTTGCGGCGGATGACATCGGGACCATCCAGCATGTGGATGTACTGGCCCTCGTTGCCCTCACTCTTACTCATTTTCTTCGTCGGGTCTTCCAGACCCATGATGCGGGCGCCGACTTCGGCGACTGTCGGCTCCGGGAGAACGAAAGTCTCGCCGTATATAGAGTTGAAACGCTGGGCGACGTCACGGGTCAATTCCACGTGCTGTTTCTGGTCTTCACCCACCGGGACGATGTCCGTATCATAGAGGAGAATATCGGCGGCCATAAGGGAGGGATAATCGAAGACACCGACACTGACCTGTTCTTTCTGCTTGAGAGCTTTTTCCTTGTACTGGGTCATGCGCTGCATCCAGCCCATGGGTATGTAGCAGTTGAGCAGCCAGGCAAGTTCGCTGTGTTCGTGGACGTGTGACTGCTGGAAAAGGATCGACCTATCCGGGTCGATACCGGAAGCAATGAGCAGACCGATTCCTTCGGTTATATACTGTCTAAGCTCGGCAGGGTCGAGATATACGGTGATGGCGTGAAGGTCGACGATGCAGAAAATACTATCGTATATATCCTGTTCAGCAGCCCAGCGGCGGATGGCGCCAAGATAGTTGCCAAGCTGCGGGCTGCCACTGGGTTTAAGTCCGGAAAAAAC
>CAZCZJ010000038.1:0-12655 GCA_964503235.1 uncultured Dehalococcoidaceae bacterium
AGCATCTGCTTCCCAAGCAGAGGGTCGCGAGTTCGAGCCTCGTCTCCCGCTCCATTTTTTAAAGCTAAAAGCCTATACTCTACCCTTAAGTTAATCCCCCGTTTTCCTGATTGCTTAAAAATTTGTATAACTCTTGTGCTCATTTTACCCTCCCCGATATTGCGGGGCTAAACTACATGAAACTCTATGTCTATTTATTGATCATTCGTAATAGAAAGTATATAAACTATAGAGGTTTTAAAAGAGATGTGTGGTGACCGGGAGGGTTAGACTTGATATAATATTCATCAGAATATCTATCAAATTCATACGTTTTTTTTACCTCAACAGTACTAAAAATATACCCCGAATATAGTAATAAGAAGGATAAATCCTTCTTTAGTAACTCAAGAGACTTACAAATGAAAAGTACTCTTAAATATGTGTTTTCTGGAATAAGGGGTGCCCTAAAGCACGAGGGCGTTATAAGTTTGATATCAAGAGGATATAGATTTCTAATGAATCGAATCTTCGCATTTGAAAATTACTATATCGTATATTCCTCCTTAAAAAATGCTGTAAATGATAAAGAGGCTGATTTCTTGCCCAAGACCGATAATTTCTGGTGGAAGATGATAACTACCAATCAAGAAGCCGATGAACTGGCAACCAGCGGTTTCAATTTCGGAGCGTACGAATTGAATCTACGAGCTTCACTGGATAGAAGTGTATTAGTATTTTGTATATTTATAAATAAAGAAATTGCCCATATTGTTTGCCTGGCGGAAAACCTGAGAGGTAAAGAAACTATCGATCCCAGACCATTTAGTGTTGATTTTCAGAATGGTGAGGTAGTTACAGGTAGAGCATTAACAGTACCCAAATTCAGGAGATTACATCTTAGACGTTATTCTGGCTATTTGCTTCGAAAATATTGTCTAGAGAGAGGTATAACCCGAATAAATGGAACGATGTTAGCAAACAACTATCCAGCGCTAGTTGCCGCAACACAGAGTAAATACATGACAATTATATCTAAATGTCGATTCAAAAAAATGCTCTGGTTTAAATACGTTAAAGTAACAGAGATGGATCCAACCACACTTAAACGGATAGTTGCCCGTATGATTGCCAATCAAGAAAAATAAATAATATTACCCTATCCGGAGAAAACGGCAAGCCGATACCGCCCAAGATTTAAATACCCGGTGCGGAAATCGGCGCCATGGTGCCTAGAGAAGAGCTTTCCAACTCACCCATATATATCGATTAATCAGACTTTAAAGGGACACGGGCGAATTACCGAGTCCCTTTATTCTTCCCGAATATACTTTATCGATACTTCTTCCCCATCCCGGCAGTAAAATGGAAAATAGGCTTGTCTATTCTCTTTATACTCAAGGGGCCATGCTCTATCCCGGCCGGAATAAAGGCGATAAAGCTCCTATCGATGTTATTTGGCTGCCCGTCTATCCAGAACTCTACCTCTCCATTGAGGTTATAGGGGTCGGATGGGTCGGTACCGACGTAGGCAACGGCTTCATCGAATTCATGACTGTGGGCTTTTACCGTACCCACGTCTCCTTTGGTCGCCGGCCATTCCCCGGGTAAGAACCAGGCCGTTTCCATATAGAAAGCCCCCTCTCTAACTCCGCTGTCCAGTGAAATCAAGCGCATTGCCTCGTTCTTCTCGAATTGCGGCGTCCAGGGTGCATCGCCCGCCGATAGTTTTAACTCCGTGACAAAGTATTTTTTATCCCACTTAATCATTTTCCCTCCTTTTCTGATATCCTCCCGGGTCAGCTTCAGCCAGAGAGCCGGCTCCTATCATTATCGTCATTTCCAGATGCGGTTTTGCCACACCCTTCCAGACCAGTGGCCCGTGCTTGACCCCTTTAGGTACGTATATTGCGGATGATTTATCGATTCGGAGAGGTTGCCCTTCCATATAGAAGTCTATCTCACCGCCGAGTTCCTCGGGATTTTCCGGGTCAATGCCTACGTGAATGACAATCTCATCATAATCATGAGTGTGTTCCTGTATATGTGGATTGGGATTGGGCATACTCAATACCCATCCCGCCTCGACATACATCTTGGTTCCGGGTACCAGATTACCACTCATCAATGTCATCGCGGGAATACGCCCTTCGACTTCATATTCCGGCGTGACCTCATAGGCAGGTTTTTTACCAGGTATTTTTCGTAGTTGATATCGGGTACTTCTTTTATCCTCCCTGACTTTCAAAAACTTCAGTACCTAGATAGACCGGGCGACACGCGAGCCAGCGGCAATAGCGTCAACAATCAGATTCGGCTCCCGGCAATCGCCAATGGCATATATTTCCGGTACTTTACCTTCAAGACTTTCCAGCAGTCCGGTGTTCGGCGTCAGTTCCACCGCAGGAATAATACTATCTGCCACTATAACCTCTTTTTCTCCCTTTGGATTAGTGAAGCTGAGTCCTTTCTCCGTAATCTCCATATCTTTCACCCCGGGCATCATGATTACGCCCTTCTTCCGGAACCAGATGAATAGATTACCCATCATAGCATCAACCATGCCCTTTCCTAAAAACTCAGCAGTATCCACAATAGTTATTTTCCTGCCCCGTTCGGTAAGGAATTCACCGAGCTGACATCCCTGGATACCCCCGCCGATAATGACAACCCTCTTGCCTACCGGCATCCAGAGCATGCTTAACCATCGCAGAGTCTTTATTCCCAAGAATTTTAAAAAGAACTTCAGCATGCTGTGCAGCTTGGTGTTGCTGATTACTTTTTTACTGTTTATTCCATTAATTTCCGGTACGGTAGTGATACCGCCGGTGGCCAGCACGACCACATCCGGCTTTATTTCTTCGACAAGGGTACTATCAACCTCTGTATTCAGATTTATCTTCACACCGAGTTTGGTAATCTGGGTTACCAGATAGCGTATCAAAGCGGGCAGGTCTTCCGGTCTGGTGCCTTTTACCAGTGCGGCGACGGGCAGTAAACCACCCAATTTACCCGATTTCTCGTAAAGAGTAACGTCATGTCCCCTTAAAGCCGCCACCCTGGCGGCCTCCATACCAGCGGGGCCACCCCCTACCACCATGACCCTTTTCGTTTTCTTTGATTTTTTCAGGGTATTTTCCCCTGTTCCCAGCAGGGCATTGATGCGGCACCTTCCGCTTCCCAGGCAGTTTTCACAGGCGGTGCACGGAGCGATATTTTCCAGCCTTCCCTCGGCAACCTTGTTCGGTAAATCCGGGTCGGCGATAAGGCGTCGGGTCATGCCGATAAAATCTACCTTACCCTCTCGTAAATATCTCTCTCCGAGGATGGGGTCTAATCTGCCGACGGTAATAACCGGGATTGACACCACCCTTTTGGTTGCCGCGGCAAAGTTAATATTTGCCCCGGGCCCTCTTAATTTCCAGTTATATTCTGGAGGGAATGAACTTATGGGAATGGGCGGTTCCGGATAAAAAAGCAGGTCAGGCAGATAGGCGCTGACATGATAACCGAGCCACTGGCTTCTAATCTGAATAGCGTCAGCACCGGCTTCCTGTAACAGTCGGGCAATCAGGCGGCTTTCCTCGGGAGTAAGCAAATGACTATCGCTGATGCCGATAACCTGTCCTACTTCAATTCCATTGATACAAACCGATACCGGGAAGTCCTTTCCCAGGCGCTTCTTAATCTCCCGTATGATGGATGTAACAAACCTGGCCCTGTTCTCCCGGCTTCCGCCATATTTGTCATGTCGCCGGTTCCAGAAAGGAGAGAGGAAGTTATGCAGCAGGTGGCTGCTGGCGGCGTTAATATCGACACCATCGAATCCCGCCTTCTCAGCCCGTACGGCCGCGCTGGCGAACTTGTCGATAATTTCTTCTATCCCGTCTACAGTTAACTCCCTGGGTTCCTCGTTATGAAAATCGTTGTCCGATTTAAAGCTCACGGGTGAAGCGGCTATCGGCGGTCCGGCGGAGGGAGGATTCGGTTCAAATCCGAGGTGTACCTGCCAGGGTCCGTCATGGTTCATCTGCATAAATGTCGGGCAATTATACTTGTGAATAATTTTGGGCAGCGCGCTCAAGCCCTTTATGTACTTGTCATCATCAATCCTGAACCGCTGTCGCCACCGCACCCCGTTAGGATAATCAACAGTGGGAGATTCTACGATGAGAAGACCTACTCCACCCCTGGCCAGACCTTCATAAAAGGCAAGGACTTTCTGGTTTATCTCCAGTTCGTCTTCATGCCACATGAGCATACCGGCGCCCGTTTTGATAATTCTATTCCTGGTCTTGACCGCACCTATATTGTAAGGCTCCATTAGCTTTTCGAATCTTGTATCACCCACCGTTTTACTCCGTATCCTGTTTATTTTGTCGGTAACTTCGGACGATAACCAGCCATTTACCAAGCTTTTCCGGGGTTCTTTTTGACATCATATATGATAATGCAATATTTTGTAAATAAACCAACGCTGAAAGGGTGTGAGAAAGTGACCGAATTAAAATATGCTAAAAATATCCTTATAGAAGACCTGATGCCGCCCCAGAGCCCCGAATACATCAAATTGATGGAGGAACAGAAAAAGGCGGGCAATACCATCGACCGTACCCTGTTATTGGGGATACAGGACTCGATAGTCAAGGGCTCATTTTTCGCCGGTTGTGAATTGCTGTGGAACCTGACGGGTTCCGGACCGGTGAATATCGAGCTCGCTCATACCCATGATTTCGATGAAATAATCGGTCTCGTCGGCTCGATAAAAAGCCGCCCTCGCGACCTCGGCGGAGAAGTCGAGTTTTGGATGGGTGGCGAGCAGCACATTATTACCCATACCTGCCTTATCTTCATCCCCCAGGGAGTCGAACACTGCCCGCTTATTTTCCGCATGATTGATTCACCCATTTTTATGTTTGAGGCGGGTAATAACACCGTTTATCAGAAAATACGTTAGGAATTCGATAAATTGACAGGAGGTGGTTTATCAAGTGACGCAAGCACTGGAAGGTTTGAAAATACTCGACCTGACACGCTACGCCCCGGGACCTTACTGCACGATGATACTGGGAGACCTCGGGGCCGATGTTATCAAGATAGAGGAGGTGAGACCACCGGACAGAGGTGACTCCGGGCAGGCAAAGGCCCCGTCTGATATTACACATCCTCCGGAATTCGCTTCGCCGGACTCTCCGTTCAATCCGGTGAACAGGAACAAGAGAAGCGTCTGTTTGAACCTTAAGTCGGAAAAGGCGCAGGGCATCTTCTACAAACTGGTCGCCAAGGCTGACGTACTTATCGAGGGATTCCGCCCCGGTGTAACCAAACGGCTGGGCATCGACTACCCTACTCTTAAAGAGATGAACCCACGGCTGATATACTGCGCCGTTACCGGCTACGGGCAGGACGGGCCATACCGCGACCTGCCGGGGCACGATATTAACTATATAGCCAGTGCGGGTGTTGTCAGCGCCATAAGCCTACCGGGTAAAACTCCACTGATACCGGGCAATTTAATCGGGGATATGGCGGCTGGCGGTATGCAGGCAGCAATAGGGATTCTGGCGGCGCTGGCTGCCCGTGAGAGAACGGGAAAAGGACAGTTCGTTGATATATCCATGACGGATGGAGCGATATCCATGGCTTCGATGTACCTCAGCCACTATTTTGAAACGGGCTCTCTACCCGAGCCACAGGAGAGGATGAGCTGCGGGTCCATGCTCTATTTTAACTATTACCAGACGAGCGATGGTAAATATGTAGCCATAGCCTGCATGGAGTCGAGGTTCTTCGCCAATCTGTGCCGCGCCCTGGACTATGAGGACCTCATTTCTTACCAGACGGACAGCCAGAAAGCCAGTGAGATAGCATCTGCATTTAAACAAAGGTTCCTGACAAAAACCAGCCAGGAATGGTTTGATATATTATCCCGGGCCGATGTGCCGGTGAGCCGGGTGAATACGCTTGACGAACTTGCCGACGACCCACAGGCAAAACACCGTGGGATGATACTGGAAGTTGATACTCCGGGTAAAGGCAAAGTCCTCCAGGCGGGAATTTCTATAAAACTCTCGGACACACCGGGAAGTGTCAGGAATATCGGTGCGACACCCGGAGAAAACACGGAAGAGATTTTAACAGAACTCGGGTACAGCCTAGAAGAAATCCGCCAACTACAGGAAGAAAACGTTATCGGTACCGGAATTAATTGACATATAAAAAACGAAGGCATACAATAATGCAAATTACATCAGAGGGGAGGATATTAGCATGTTTAAAGAATTTAAAGAATTCATAATGCGCGGTAGTGTAATCGACCTTGCTGTAGGCATAATCATCGGCGCCGCTTTCAGTACGATTGTGAATTCACTCGTCAAAGATGTTATCATGCCGCCGATTGGTCTGTTATTAGGAGGCGTGGACTTCACAAACCTTTTTGTGGTGATAAAAGAAGGCACGCTGGCAGCATCACCCTACGCCACTTTAGCCGATGCCCAGGCGGCCGGGGCGGTGACTATCAATTACGGGGCTTTTATCAATACGATAATCGTCTTCATCATTGTCGCCTTTGCTATATTCCTAATAATTCGTCCTATCAATAAGGCTAGAAAGCACGCCGAAGAGAAGAAAGCAGCCGAAGCAGCAGCGGCGGCACCTGTCACTAAAGACTGCCCCTATTGCCTATCCAGGATAAACGTGGATGCCAAGCGTTGCCCGAACTGTACTTCAGAATTATAATTATTTCCTGAACAATAAACGCAAAAGGGGAACATAGTAGCACCTCTTTTCAGTTTATTTCGACTGTAGACGTATCCCCTTTTCATCATTGTAATGGAACAAGAATTCAGGCAATTTAATAAAATTACGCTGTAAAACGCTAACCAATACGGAGTTTACACGTTGTAATTAATGTATCGAGATTTTCATCGAAGTAATATGATAAGAGGAGGTTCAGATGAAGAAAATTTCTATATTAATCGCAACAGTCATATTGATGTCAAGCCTGGTAGCTTGCAGCGTTCCCGCCGCCAGCGCCAATTATGTCCGGTCCGATAAACCCCGGGTGACCTCACCGGTGGTGGAAAATTCCGACCTGGCAACACTAATCGACGGTAATACCGCTTTTACGCTCGACCTCTACCAGGAACTGAAGGGTAAAGAAGGAAACATCTTCTACTCGCCCTACAGTCTTTCGGTAGCCCTGGCCATGACGTATGCCGGGGCACGCGGCGAGACCGAGCAGCAGATGGCGGAAGCCCTCAGCTTTTACCTGGCGCAAGATAAGCTGCACCCGGCTTTCAACTATCTCGCACAGGAACTGGCCAGTCGCGGTGAAGGCGCTCAGGGGAAAGACGAGGAAGGTTTCCGATTAAACATCGTTAATGACATCTGGGGGCAGAAAGACTTTTCGTTTCTCCCCGACTTTCTGGACAGGTTGGCGGAAAACTACGGCGCCGGACTCAGAATCCTGGACTTCATCGGCAATCCGGAGGCTGCCCGCGTTGCTATCAACGACTATATAAGCGAGCAGACAGAAGAGAAAATACAAGACCTGATTCCTGAGGGCTTGATTGATATAATGACCCGGCTGGTACTGACCAATGCCATTTACTTTAACGCCGCCTGGCTTTATCCGTTCAGCGAAGATATGACCTCGGATGGGATATTTCATCTGCTTGATGGCGGAGAAGTCACCGTACCCATGATGCACCAGGGAGAATCACTCGGCTATACCGAAGGTGAAGGCTACCAGGCGGTCGAGCTAAAGTATGACGGCGAAGAGCTCTCCATGATTATCTTGCTGCCCGATTCGGGTCAATTCGAAAATTTTGAAATTTCTCTGGATGCCGAGTTACTTAACGACATAATAGATAATCTGGAAAACAAACACGTTGAACTTACCCTGCCGAAATGGGAATACGAGTCTTCATTCATGATGAAGGAGACGCTCCAGGCGATGGGTATGCCGATTGCTTTCACCAGCGCTGCCGACTTTTCGGGTATGACGGGAAAACCTGACCTGTATATCGCTGACGTGGTACACAAGGCATTTGTCTCCGTCGATGAAGCGGGTACGGAAGCTGCGGCAGCTTCGGCTGTAATCATGAAACTGACCGCAATGCCAACGGATGTCGCTACGGTAACCGTAGACCGTCCCTTCATCTTCTTTATCCGCGATATTGAGACCGGGGCTATCCTCTTCTTTGGCAGGGTGGTGAACCCGGCATAATAAGAGATATTAGTTATCTAAAAATAAGGGGAGCGGCAACGCTCCCCTTTTCGTGCTCTGCCGATATATATCCTCTACCCGTTTAATCCGTAGGTCATCAGCTCGATAAGACCTTTTATCAGAGCGGGATTTCTTTCAGCCTGTTCCGATATCTCGGGCGTGCTAAAAAATCCCCGCCTGATGATTTCAATATAGTATGTGATAGTCTCCAATGAGAACCGTCGGTCGATATTTCCCTGCCGCAGACCTTCTTCGAAGAATTTCCTGGCAACTGGTAATACATGATTGGCATAAAGGTTGTCAATAAAATCCTGCATATTCGGGTCATTCTGCATCCAGGTCTTTAATAACTCACCCTGGAACTGGCTGACAACCTCGGACTTGTCAAAAACGATGTCCTCCAGCTTCTCCTGGAAAGGACGGTCGCTTTCCATCATGCTCTTATATCTGGCCAGTAGAATCATCGCGTACCATTGCAGGACATCCCGTATCAATGCTTCCTTGTTACTGAAATGGTTATAGATTGTTACCTGCGAGACCCCGGCACGTTCGGCGATATCACTCACGCTCACTTTTTTAAAGCCGTAGTTCTGAAACAACTCCAGGGCGGCACGCCGTATGCTCTCTTTCTTTTGCTCTTTTCTTCTCTCAAAACCGTCCATCCTGACTACCTCCCGATGATAATGCATAGTAAATGAACTATTTTCATAAAATTATACAAGTATATCTTGACAAAGTCAATAGCCTGGTTTATAATATTTAGTGTTTTTATATAATTATTACATTATTATACTTTAGATAGTGGAATAGACCAGACCTGCCCGAAAGGAGACATTATGACCGACTATGCGATTGTTGCCGAAGATTTAACCTACTATTACGGCGACCTTACCGCTGTGGACCATATTAATTTTCAGGTGGCTGAAGGGGAGATCCTGGGATTCCTGGGGCCAAACGGGGCCGGGAAGACAACGACGGTCAATATGCTCACCGGGCAGATGAAACCCAAGGGAGGTCGGGCGGTATTAATGGGTATGGACGTGGCGAAAAATATCGAGAGGGTACAGGGAAACATCGGGGTGTGCTTCGAAACGACCAACTTATACGAGCAGATGACCGCCATAGAAAACCTCAACCTGTTTGCGCGCCTTTTCGGAGTCAAACCATTTGACGCTTCCGAGTTTCTGAGTCGCGTCGGACTGGAAGGACGGGGTAAGGATAAGGTCGACACCTATTCCAAGGGCATGAAGCAACGCCTTATGGTGGCCAGGTCTTTGGTGAACAAGCCGCGAATCCTGTTTCTCGACGAACCTACCGCCGGCCTCGACCCCACTTCATCGGAAGCCATCCGTGAAGTCATTCTCAAGGAAAAGGAACGCGGAGCGACCGTATTTCTTACCACGCATGACATGATGGAAGCCGATAAATTATCAGACCGGGTAGCCTTTATGAATCAGGGTAAAATTGTGGCTCTGGACACACCGTTAAATCTTAAACGACAATATGGTAAGCGAGCCCTGAAAGTAAAGGTTTCCACCGAGAGCGGAGCCCTCGAAGACCGGGAAATTGACCTCGACACCCCGGATACACCGGCAAAAGTTCAGGAGTTATTCGCACGCGAGCAGGTGGTCACCGTACACAGTGAGGAAGCGACCCTAGAGGATATCTTCATCAACATTACGGGACGGGGGCTTACCGGGTGAACTGGCGTATTATCGGCACCTTAGTCTCCAAGGACCTGTCCCTCTTCTTCAGGAAAAAGGGAATCCTGGCGCTTACAATTCTCGGTCTGGTTTTCTACCTGATTATCTACTTCGTCATGCCGGGTACGGTTAATGAGAATCTGGAAATAGGAGTCTATGCTCCGGGACTGCCGCCTGTTTTACAACATCTACCCGAGGAAGGCCTGGAAATATCAATCGTCGATTCCGAGGATGTGCTTAAGGAAAGGGTAAGCGATGGCACGTATATAGTCGGTATGTCCCTCCCGTCCGACTTTATAGAAATGCTGAACGCGGGGCAAAAACCCGATATTCATCTTTATTTCACCGCCGACGCACCGGAAGAAATCAAGATAGCTATGGAGACTCTGGTGAACGATTTCGCCTACATGCTTACCGGTCAAGCGTTGACGGTAGAGGTATCCGAGGAGGTACTGGGGCAGGATTTACTCGGTACGCCGATACCGCCGCGTGACCGCCTGCGTCCGTTGCTGGCTATATTCATTATTTTTATGGAAATACTCGGGCTGGCGAATCTGATAACCGAAGAGGTGGAACGCCGCACCGCCCAGGCATTGCTGGTAACTCCGGCAACTGTTATTGACATGTTTACCGCCAAGAGCATTGCCGGTATAGGCCTGGCTTTCGTTCAGGCGGTGTTATTCATGGCTATTGTGGGCGGTATGAATATCAATCCAGTAATAATCCTGGTGGTATTATTTATCGGTGCCGCATTAGCTACCGGTCTCAGCTTCCTGATATCATCCCTCGCCAAAGATTTCATGTCGGTCCTCGCCTGGAGCGTTCCCGTCCTGGTTGTGCTGATAGTCCCGTCACTGGGGGTAATGATACCGGGAGCCATCACCGGCTGGGTGAAGGTAATCCCTTCCTACTATCTGGTTGATACGGTTTACCGGGTGGCGAACTACGGGTCCGGCTGGGGAGACGTATGGACCAGCCTTCTGATTCTCCTCGGTTATACGCTTGTCATTGTCGGGATCGGTATTCTGGTACTGAGGAGGAAACTACAGTGAGCCTGAGACGTGTGGGTATATTATTAGCCAAGGAGTTCCTCTACGGCTCCAGGAGCTATATATTCATTTTCTCCATAGTGGGACCCATTGTAATTTCGGTAGTGATTTCGCTGGCTTTGGGCACGTGGCTGGCCGACACTCCGAAATTAGGGATTGTCGATGAAGGTAACTCCCAATTTGTAACCATGATACAGGGACTTGATTCGATAGAGAGTCGAGAATACGACTCTGTCGAAGATATGAAACAGGCGGTAGAAGACGGCAAGGTTGACATGGGCATTATAGTACCATCCGACTTTGATGACTATATTATCGAAGGAGAACCCACCGAGATAAAGGCCTATATATGGGGAGAAAGCCTGGCGAAAAGCCGCACGATAATAGGAGTAACCATCGCCGATACGATACGAGAGCTGGCCGGTCAGGAAGCACCAGTTGAGATTATTACCACCACTCTGGGTGAAGATATCAGTATACCCTGGAGTGACCGTTTACTGCCACTTATCGTGCTCGTGGCAATATTCCTGGGAGGCTTAATGCTGCCGGCAACATCGCTGGCTACCGAGAAAGAAAAGCGAACTCTTCCAGCCCTGGCGGTAACACCCGTATCTCTAAACGATATTTTCCTGGCCAAAGGATTACTCGGATTTATCCTCAGTGTATTCATGGGAATTTTTATTCTCATTCTAAACCAGGCTTTTGGCAGCGAACCTCTTTTACTTACCCTAATACTGGTGTTTGGCGCCATAATGGCAGCCGAGCTCGGTATGCTACTCGGGGCTTTCGTTAAGGACTTCTCTACTCTCTTTACAATCTGGAAAACAGCTGGTATCATCCTCTTCGCTCCTGTATTTGTCTTCCTGTTTCCACAGATACCGGAGTGGGTGGGTAAAATATTCCCGACATACTATATTCTCCAACCGATAGTCGAGTTGAGCCAGCTGGGCGGCGGCTGGAGTGATATCGCGACCAACACTTTCGTTCTAATCGGGATAGACGTAACCATTATTATCGCTCTTCTGGCAGTAATAAGAAAAAGACAGTATGCCATTATCAGCACCTAGCAGCCTTTCCGGCACTAACCGGAACTAAAGTACTATTTCCAGCATTACTATTTACCCCTTGAACCTTTTTACGATATTTACGATGATATTTACATAAGTTATATATGTTACTAGTTATTAAGTAATATTACGTGCGTTGAATTGCTAATCTGGTATGACCTTATACTTTGGAGCCAGTGGCTTGATGAAAATCAAAAGGGTAAGGTAGCATATCTCCGCCAGCCCTTTTTATTTAAAGGAGGAGAGTATGGAATGTCCGGCCTGCGGATACCAGAATCAAGAAGGGGCTCAATACTGTAACATGTGCTTACACTCATTTATTAAACCGCAACCAGAATCTCCACGTCCCAAGCAATTACAACCACAAACGGTATCCCGTGAAAATCAGGAAAATCCAGAAAGAAAAAAGGTTAATCAGCAGTACTAGCATTAAAAAGAATCGTAAATTTTGGAACAGATTTAAACATGAATACGTTTGCTATAATATTATCTTTTTCATTATTAGTGTTAGTGTATTTAATATTGATAGTAAAACCTGCACCGTTTACCATAAGGAAGAGCCTTTAGGTAATATATAAAGCCACCAGCCGATATGAAAGTTTCTGAAACTCCTCAAATCAACTCCAG
>CAZCZJ010000038.1:12755-21300 GCA_964503235.1 uncultured Dehalococcoidaceae bacterium
ATATAAAGCCACCAGCCGATATGAAAGTTTCTGAAACTCCTCAAATCAACTCCAGCAGTCTATCTGTATTTCTGATTATCTGACTCATTTGTTTTTTTGGTAATATATTACTACAATTAGCATGATTCATATATTTGATGTGAATAAACAGTAGTCTACCGACAATACTCATAGACGACTGGTGGTGGTAAAGGTTATGCGATTAGAAGCAATGGATTATCTTTGTTGTCCATCGTGTAACGGTAATCTCGAACTGAACACTGAAGAGATAATGGGGAACGAGGTATTATTCGGCACTCTGGAGTGCCGCCATTGTACACAGCAATTCAAGATATCAGACGGATTACCGGACCTTATTTTCCCCTTGACTTTGGAACCTTCGGACATGAGTTCACAGAAATTTTACGATAGACGGTCCCGGTGGTACGACATACGTAATCGGTTATCCAATATCAAATGGGGCAGGCTGGAATATATTTTTATGGAGAAACGGGCCATGAAGCAGCTGGTTAATCTCCTTAACCTCCAAAAAAATGCTGCGGTTCTCGAAACAGGTACAGGGACAGGTAGATACCTCCCTTTAATCGCCCAAGATATCGGCAGTGGGGGGATACTCCACGGCTCTGACATCTCCCCCAAGATGTTAGAAAGAGCTGTAAATAAAATGAAAGCGAAGGGTATACAGGCGGAGCTTCTATTGGCTAATGCCTCATACCTTCCCTATCTTACCTCGTCATTTGATGCTGTTTTTCATAACGGCGGACTAAACACCTTTGCCGATAAAAAACGGGCGATTGAAGAAATGCATCGTGTTGCCAAACCAAAAGGCAAGATTGTTATATGTGACGAAGGGATTCTACCGGAAAAACAAAATACCTGGCTGGGGAAAAGATTAATAAAACGCGAATCATTATACACATCATTACCTCCAGCAGAACTCGTACCCCCAAAAAGTGAAAATCTTAAATCATACTATTCCGATACCGGTTTAAGTTGGATAATCGAATTCAATAAACAATAATAGCCCGGGATAAATAAAAATTATCCCGCCAAACGCTTCAGCCGCCATTCATCATAACGCACGATAAGACCCGGCATTACCGTCAGCGTTATCACCATACAGAGGAATACGCCTACTACCGTAGCGATTCCGAAATCGCGAATCATCACGAAATTAGAGACTATTAATACACCAAATCCACCCAACGTGGTCAAAGCCGTCGTCACGATAGCCCTGCCTATTTTCGAAAGCGCCGTCACCATGGCATCCTGCGGCGATAATCCGAGTGTTTTTTCTTCTTCATACCTGCCCGTGAGCAACACCATGAACTCGGTACAGATACCGATGATAAGGACGCCCAGAATAGCGGTAAGGGGATTTAACGGAATACCGATAAGATACATGTCCAGTGAAGACCAGGCAATAACGGCTCCCACCGGCAGGATAGTGAATACTATGCTACCGAAACGGCGATAAACCAGCACCAGGACGACACAAACTGCACCGAGACAAATCAGATTTAATTCAAGCCGGGAACCTACCACCGCGTCCACAATATACGCACCTACGGCGACACTGCCGACGGGCGAAAACGAGACTCCTGCCGGCGTCCGGGCTTCTTCCTGCATCGCCCGAAGCAGGTTTAAGGTTTCTTCGAGCGACATATAATTTACGTTGAATGACATTTTCGTCATCTTACGGTCATCGGCGAGAAATTGTGACAGATACTGCGGGGGAACCCCTCCAAGAATGGCATCTATCTGCGGTTGCGGCGGGATTACCCCACCGGCGGCTCCGCTGACCAATATCGCCAAGCTTTCTCCCGATATAATTTGAGGGTGTGAGGACAGGGCTCTATCAAGATAGTCCTGCTGCCAGTTGAGAACTTCTGCCGAGGTGACGTCTTCCGACTCTACTATGAAATAAATTGTCTCGCCGGCACCGACTATTTCACGCAGTTCTCTCAATTCTACCAGTTCCGGGGTGTTCTGAGGCATCAGCTCTTCGTAATCGGTATTCGTCGGCAGCCAATGGTCCATAATCCCGCCGGCCACGGCAAAAGCCACGGCAACGATAAAAATCCAGACGGTGTTTTTAATCGCCAGTTTACCTATGCGGAATAATATGCGCTCGATGCGCCCGCTCGCTTTTGCAGCCGATTCCTTTAGAAATTTAACCGAGACTTTCCTGTCCACCAGATAGACGATACTGTGTAAAAGAAACAGGCCAACCAGATAGCTGACGATGATACCAATAGCCAGAACGACGCCGAAATCCTGTATCATGGGCACTTTCGATATATAGAGCGTGATAAAGCCGATTATCGTCGCCAGCAGAGCGATACCGACCACAGGCAGCATATGCGTAATCGAGGTTACAATAGCTTCGCCCACGGAATTACTCCTGGTTATTTCTTCCTGGTAACGGTTGTGGAACTGTATGGAAAAATCTATACCTAGTCCGATGAGAATCGGCAGGACCGCCATGGTAGCCATCGTCAGGGGAATCGATAAATAGCCCATCAGCCCGAACGTCCACAGGGCGCTGATCATTACCATAAACAGTGACAGTAACCGCCAGCGCACCCGGAATATCAAAACCAGGATTAAAATCATAACCACTACCGACAGGGCGAATAAAACAGTCATATTGTTGCCCATACTGAGGCTGATGGCATTGACCAGTTTGGCGCCGGAGACAACCGTCACTTCGACCATCGCCAGAGAGTTCATATCGAAGAAGCCTTCGATATCGGTGGTGACCTGAAGAGCTTCGTCATCGCTCATATTCCCGCGGGGTGTGATGTTTATCAGGACATGATTGGCATCAGGTATCAGAGGTCTCATCGACTGGCTGATGTTTCCCTGGGAATCATAGAGGACTGATTGTACGAACTCCGGGTTATCCAGGGGCGGTTCGCCGACAGGCTGTCCCTGGCCCATTTCTTCCCAGGCGGCTTCGAAAACGGAAATCGGTCCGGCAATCGAGATGTACCTATCGTCACGGACAATCGTCTGCTGAAAATCGGATAATACCCTCAGATTATTAACTGAGAAGATGTCATCAAGCTGCCCGGTGAGTAACACGGCAATGGGTTCGCCGCCGAATTCCGCCTGATAGCGGAAGTTGTCCTGCGCTATCGGGGCATCGGGTGAGATAAAGGCATTGAAGCCCGTGTCTTTTTCCAGCATGGTAACTCCCGGAACAGCCGCCGCAGATATCAAAACAGCCAATATAATAATCAGCCACGGCCAGCGCCGGATAAACCGCGCCAGTATTACCGATAATCTCTTCATCCCGTCGTGCCCCCGCTATTTTCCGCCCTCTTTCGAGATACATTCTCGTAGAGTATGCGGGCTACTTCATGAGCTTTCTCCAATTGCTCTTCGGTAAGACCCTCGAGTAGGTTTTCCAATTGAAAACGTCCCGACATCCATAGTTTATTAATAAGGTCCTGCCCTTGAGGAGAAAGTTTACAGATAACCAGTCGGCGGTCCTGGGGATCGTTTTCACGGATAACCAAGTTTTTCTTTACCAAGTTATCCATAACACCGGTAGCCGTGGGAAGAGCAATGCCGATTACCGAGGCAATAGAGCTCATCCGAGTCGGCCCCTGAGATTGTAATACCAGTATTACCCGGAGCTGAGCAACGGACAGGTCCGATTCCAGCCACTCCGACGGTATATCCAGAGGAATTGAATTGTAAATATCTTCGGATAATTTCAATATCTGCTGTACCAGTCCTTCCCTATCCGGCGTCATGTTATTAATTACCTCCATGCTAATTATTCGCCTGCTATGAATATTTAGGTTATACCTAATGTTATTATATAGCCGCACGCCGTATTTTGTCAATAAATTTTTATAGATGTTCTATTTGCACTCAATTGATAGGTGCTTGCCTCACCCCTGACCCCTCTCAAACAAATCAAAAAGGGGACATTAAATATGTAGCTGTTTGAGAGGGGGTCAGGGGGAGAGCATCTTAAATCAACAAAAATCAAGCAATACCTTTTTATGTAGAATCTTCACGTTAAAATCCAGATTATGGTATCGGGTTGCATAAGAAGCGTTTTTCATCCCATAATAGTAGCCAGGAGTGAGATGGTATGGCTTTAGAAGCACTGTTACTTAATCCGAGAGACAACGTGGCTACCGCCGTACGCCAGCTGGAAAGCGGTCAGGGCGTTATCATTAAAAACGGGCAAAGTAATATTGATATCGTCCTGTTAGAGATAATCCCCTCCGGGCACAAGTTTGCCCTGCGCGATATCGAACAAGGTGAAAAAATAATTAAATACGGAGAAGTTATCGGACAGGCTACAACCAGGATAAACGAAGGAGAACACGTACACGTGCATAACGTCGAAGGACTGAGGGGAAGGGGAGACCGGCAATGAATTTCATGGGATACCGCCGGGCCAACGGGACGGCAGGCACGCGTAACCACGTGCTGGTATTCCCTACCGTAATCTGTGCTTCCGCTACGGCTGATATGATAAGTCGGGCGGTACCCGGCACCGTTGTCGTTACCCATCCTCACGGCTGCGGACACATGGGAATAGAGACAGAGCATATCGTACGCAGTATGTCCGGTTTCTGTGCGAATCCTAATGTTGCCGGTGTATTACTGGTCGGACTGGGTTGCGAGCTTATCACTCCCCAGGTAATCGCCGAAAAGCTAGCGGCATACGGCCAGCGTTATGAGGTAGTCAATATCCAGGAAGAAGGTGGCACCACCGCTACCGTAGAGAAAGGCGGGCTTCTGGTGAAGAAACTCCTGAAAGAAGCCTCTAAAGCTGTCCGTGAGCCCGTGGATATCTCCGAACTTACCGTCGGTACCAACTGCGGCGGCTCGGATACGTTCTCCGGACTTACCGCCAATCCGGCTCTCGGTAATGCCTGCGACAGGCTGGTAGCCGAAGGCGGCACGGCCATTCTTTCGGAAACGCCGGAGATGATCGGCGCCGAACAGGTTCTCGCCAGAAGAGCCGCCAGCGAATCCGTGAAAAAGCGCATCTACGAAATAACATCGGCGACAGAAGCTCTGGCGTTTAAGGCCGGGGTGGATATCCGGGGCTCCGAACCTTCGCCGGGCAATATCGAAGGGGGACTGACTACCCTCGAGGAAAAGTCTCTGGGAGCTGTGCTTAAGGGTGGCACGACGGAAATCAGGGAGGTGGTGGACTTTGCGGAAAGACCGTCGGAGAAAGGACTGGTTATCATGGACGGACCCGCCCACGATGCCGTCTGCAACACGGGTATGATTGCCTCTGGAGCTCAGGTAATCGTCTTTACCACCGGACGTGGTACGCCTATGGGCGCTCCGACCGTACCCGTAATCAAGGTAGCCACCAACAGCCGTATCTACCATCACATGAAGGATAATATGGATATTAACGCCGGAATAATCCTGGATGGTACCGGGACTATAGAGAGTATCGGGGAGCGTATATTTCAGGAGATAATCGAGGTTGCTTCCGGTAAATCAACCAGAGCCGAGATACTGGGGCACCACGAGTTTGCGATACACTCGCTGGGACTGAGCGTATAAACCGGAGAGGTACACTTTTTTTAAGTGGAAACAATTCGAGGGTGGAGAGGGACTTATCAGGCGTGAATTGTTATCAGTGTTATGTTAAGTTTCTGTGTTAAGGTGTACTGATTCAAATAATGATTCAGGATATTCACCCCCTGACCCCCTCTCAAACAGATACTTTTACAATTCTCGGTTTTTTGTCTGTTTGAGAGGGGGAATTTATTTTTATAGAATCCACCCCCTCGGTCCCCCTCCTTTAAAAAAGGAGGGGGAAGTAATTTAGGACTAAAAATGGTAGAATCTATGATTATTATAAGGATGAAATAACTGGTATTATAGATGCCTAAACTTAAGAAAAGAAAATATTATTTATTATTTTATGGCACTATCGCCATTTGTATGATAATTTTAATTCCCATGCTAATTATCAGCGATGTTAATTTATTCGTTACAATAATGCTTATTATATTGACTGTGATATATATCAGTTCATGCTATGCCGTATTTAGAAAAGGTTATAAAAACGTACCTCCCCAGATAACTTTTCCCATTGTAAGGCTTGGGAGGAAAAGTGACAATGACCAAAAAATATCCTTTAAAAAACGAGGAAAAAACAGGAGATGAAGGGTAATTCTCCCTTAATCCCTCCTTACGAAGGAGGGAAACTGGAAAAAGGGGAGACGGGGTGTGAAATATTAGCGGACAGGCCGCTGATGATACGAGGGCGGCCGGGTGGGAATAGATAACCTAAAGGGGGGCTGAGTTTTGACAAAGTCGGCCTGCCATAGAATAATAGATTATTCTCTCGAAATCTTCCGACATGCCTGAACAGATGAACGATTTAGAGCCAGACGACGGACGATGGTATCCCCAAGCGCCGATAGCGGCCGTGGGCGCGTTGGTATTTAAAGAAGGGAAAATACTGACGATTAAACGCGGCCAGGAGCCCAGCAAGGGGAAATGGAGCATCCCGGGAGGCAGAATCGAGCTGGGCGAAACGGCCTACGAAGCAGCCCGGCGGGAAGTGATGGAAGAATGCTCGATAGAGGTGGAAATAGAGCGCGTCCTCGATGCGGCCAACAATATCATCAGGGACGAAGACGGCCGCATCAAGTACCATTTCGTCATCATCGACATGCTGGCGAGGTATGTCAGCGGGGAAATAAAAGCGCAGACGGATGCCGAGGAGTGTAAGTGGGTTACACCCCGGGAAATGACCGAACTCGATTTAATGCCGATGCTGCGGGAGATGCTGACGCGGCAGAAGCTGATATAGCGAAAGGGAATATAACCATGGACAGGCAGGAAGCGATGAGCGAAGGGCTGGAACTGATGGATAAAGCGAAAATCTGTATGCTCGGGACGAACGGCGAGGACGGTCACCCGAATATCAAGGCGATGATGAACCTTAAACACGAAGGACTGAAGAAAATCTGGTTCAGCACCAATACTTCGTCCAGGAGAGTGCAGCAGTTGAAAAAAGACAACCGAGCCTGCGTGTATTACGTCGATGAACAGAGCATAAAAGGGCTGATGCTGGTAGGGACAATAGAACTCCTACAGGATATAGAGTCGAGGAAAATGCTCTGGTTGGGCGACGCGGAAAAGTACTACCCGAAGGGCGTGGAGGACCCCGACTACACAGTGCTGGGTTTTACAGCCGAACGGGGCAACTACTATCACGGATTGAAGAATATAGACTTTGAAATAGAGTAGCACGGAGGAAAGAATTGAATAATTCGATTATCTTACCGCAACTCGCCTGGTTCGGCGTCAAAGAACTGAAGCTAGAGCTCCCGGAAAGCTGGGATGTAGAGGTCTGCAACATGGCGGGTTATGACCGCCCGCATATGAAATCCGAGGAAATCAAAGAGGCGATTGCCAGTCCCATCGGCATGGCACCGCTGCGGGAATACGCCCGCGGTAAAAAAGAGGTCGTTATCATTTTCGACGACATGACGCGGGTAACCAGAGCGGCGGAAATCGTGCCTCATGTGCTGGAAGAACTCGCCGCTGCGGGTATCGAGGACAGGCAAATCCGATTTATCGCCGCCTGCGGCTGCCACGGAGCCATGAACCGCCTCGATTTCGTGAAGAAGCTGGGCGAGGACATTTTAAAAAGGTTTCCGGTCTATAATCACGCGCCGTTCGAAAACTGCGAATACTCCGGCACGACGACACGCGGCACGAAACTGTCTTTCAACGCCGAGGTAATGAAATGCGACCTGAAAATAGGCATCGGCTCGGTGGTGCCGCATATCATGGCGGGATTCGGAGGCGGCGGTAAAATAATGCTGCCGGGAGTAGCCTCCTACGAAACGGTAATAGGACTGCATTCTCCGCAGGTATCCTCGGAAAAGACCGGATTCAGGGATACGGTAACGGGCATGGGCATCGTCGAGGACAATCCGCGTCGCCGTGATATTAATGAAGCGATGGAGATAGCGGGGCTGGATATGAAAATAGACGCCCTGGTGAATTTTTGGGGGGAGACGGTGGCATTATTCGCCGGAGCCCCGATGCCGACCTTCACCGCCGCTCTAAAGGACGCCAAAGCTCACTATCTCACCCCGGCGGCGAAGGACAAGGATATAGTGATTGCCAACTCATACGCCAAGGTTAACGAGGCTATTTCCGGTCTGATGGTGGCTTTCCCTTCGATAAAACAGCAGGGCGGCGACGCTGTCCTCATCGCCAACGCACCGGAGGGGCAGATAACCCACTACCTCATGGGGCCCTTCGGGAATGAAATCGGCGGGAGGCTGAGACTTCAAATGAAACCGCCGCAAAATGTCAACCGACTAATCATCTACAGCGAATACCCCGAGCTGGCCGGTCGAAACTACCTTCAAAACACGGGTAAACTGGCGATGATGGACAACTTCGATGATGTCCTCGCGACGCTGCAGGAGAGCTACGGGGCCGACGTCAGGGTAGCCGTCTACCCGAATGCCGATATTCAGTACTGTCAACAGTAAAACCGCAGGAGGAACCAGATGAAGAT
>CAZCZJ010000039.1:0-17118 GCA_964503235.1 uncultured Dehalococcoidaceae bacterium
AAGAAGTCCTCCATCTGCCCGGTCTCCGGGGGAATCCAGCTCATCATGCTGCCCGGTCTCTCCACGTTTCCGGTGATGCCCAGCAGGCATATTATGGCTCTTATGGTTTGGCCGCAGTTGGCCTGCCTTTCCAGAGAACTGCCTATCTGGATGCATCCCGGGGTATCCTCGGCAAAAAGCCGGGCCGCCTTTATAATATCCTCTTTAGGTATCCAGGTAATCTCGGATACCCGTTCCGGGGTGAATTCCGCCACCCTCTCCTGGAGCTTGTCGAAACCATACGTCCAGTCTTTTACAAACTCCTTATCATGAATACCTTCGTTGATGATAACATTCATCATACCCAGCGCTAGGGCGGCGTCGGAGCCCGGTCTTATCTGCAACCATAATGTTGCCCGCGATGATAAGGCCGTTTCGCGCGGGTCGATGACAATCAGGTTTTTGACATATTTGAGCGAATTAAGGAACCAAACCGCCATCTCACCGTCGGCGCTGCTGATTTCCAGCTGTTTAGCCCAGGATATCTGAGTTTTCGGGTACTCGCCTCCCCAGCCGTGATAGTCGCAGTAAAGCCGGCCGTACCCGGTTACCAGCCCGTACAGGCCCAGCCTAGGGCTGTGGCAGATATAGCCGGGAGTGATGATATTGGCGGTGCCTATGGAACGCGCCAACCGGTGGGTGTACCGGTTATAACCCCGGCCCGTCCCCTGGGATATTGCTATGGATGACGGCCCGTGTTTTTCAATGGACTCCTTCATCTTACCGGAGATTGTATCCAGCGCTTCGTCCCAGCTTATACGTTGCCATTTACCTTCTCCCCGCTTGCCGGTGCGCTTGAGGGGATATTTGAGGCGGTCGGGATGATTTATATGCTGGATACTGGAAAGCCCCTTGGAGCACATGGTGCCCTGCGTCGGGGTATCCGGATTACCCTCGATATGGATAATGGTTCCGTCTTGGACGGTGGCAAGCACGCCGCAGCCGCCATGACAACTTTTACAGGTGGTTTTGATTACTCTGGTTTCGCTCATAATCATTCAGCCCGGGCCACTAAGGGGCTGTATGCCCCTGCTTTGAGCACGCAGTAGCGGAGCGCCAGCCCGCCGACGACTTCACAGGCTACGCCGAAGACCAGCAGTGCCGAAGGCAACTCGGCGACGGCATAGCCGGTAAAGGCAATTACCAGCGGTATTATGATGCCCATTATCACGATACCCATCCAGAAAATGGGGGCGTTACTACCGCGTATCTGCTCCATGACCGACTGCTTTCCGGTTGTTTCTCGTTTGGCTGCCCGCCATAGGTATATAGCTATTAGCAGAGCGTTAGCGATGAGTAGCCATCGACTCCCCGCCTCGGCGGCGGCGAGGTCTATGTTTCCGCCGTTCAGGGCCATGATTACGGATATCCCGAAACCGCCGAGAACACCGCACAGGACGAAGAGTAAAGGCAGCAAAGAAGAGTTCCAGAATGGTACCGCTTTTACTGTGTTCAGCACAAAACCCGTGTAAACGGCTACCGCCAGTGCTGAAATCCCGGTAAGGACTTTAAAAGCAACTTCGGCGGCAGTCCCCGGCAGCCAGTAGGAAATCATGAGCTGCACCGCTCCGAAGATGACGAACAGTATCACGAAGATGAACCCCCGGGCCAGCCAGGAACTCTGGGGTCGGGAAACGATTCTCCAGAAGCGCTGCGGCTTGCCCAGATAAAGCAGGTGGGCGCCTCCCTTGATCACGGCGATAATCAGCCAGCTGATAAACATTCCCCACAGGCTATTGAAAAACACCGATACCAGATAAAGACCCCCGCCGAGACCACCGGTATAGAAAGCTATCCAGAGAATCAGGCCGCGGCGGTCTATCCACTCCGTCTGCCGGGTATAGCTGAGCATCCAGTGATGTATTTCCATATTTTAGCCGCTAAGTAAGCGCCGCCTCCTTTTCCGGTCGTGCTGTCGGCGCTTCACCGGAGGTTCCTATTTTACCGTCGATGAAGTACACGGACGGGTCGGTGTTATATTCCGGATGGAGCTGAAAGCCCTGGTTCTCCCGTATCAGGCGGGATACTTCGCTGTCAGGGTCGTCCAGGTCCCCGAAAGTAAGTGCCTGGGCAGGGCAGGTGTTGACGCAGGCCGGTGTAGCCTCGCGGTCAATGCCCGGTTTCAGTCCCTTGGCCAGACCGGCGTCGATTCTTTCCAGGCAGAAATTGCATTTCTCCGTGGTGCCGTGCGTGTGGGGATATAACTCTTTACCCGCTTTCTCAAAGTCGGTCTGGACTTTCCCAGGGAAAAAGCCTTTGTCCTTGTCTTTGGAGACGAAAGTGCGGTTCTGGTAAGGGCAGGCAATAACGCAATAACGGCAGCCGACGCATTTGTCCTGGTCGACATAGACGATGCCGTCGTCGCGTAATTGCGTCGCCCCGGTAGGGCATACCTCAACGCAGGGTGCGTCATGGCACTGGTTGCACCTCACCGAGTAAGTCGATACGGTAGGGTGCTCACCGCCTGTTTCCATGGCTACCAGTCTCGGCCAGGAAACATCGATGGGTAGAAAATGCTCGATGCGGCAGGCAGCGATGCAGGCATAGCACCTGACGCACTTTCTCAAATCAACTACCATTCCCCATCTCATTTGGATAAAACCTTAAAACATATTAGCTTAATGCACAATAATACCATTTATAATATGATGATAACGTAATAAATATATTAATAATGTGTGCAATATAGCTTATCCACTTTAATTATATATTGTATTACGAAATAGATAAAATAACTTAAGTTACATTTGTTGTATTTTTTTGTGATAATTTTTATTATTGGTATTTCAGACAGATATCTGATATCATCGGTGGTAAACCATTATGATAATAAATATTTAGGAGTAAACAATGAACGATGGCAGCAATAGGGTGGTTACAACGACTGGTGGTAAGCTTGAAGGAAGCTATGAAGATAACCTGTATGTCTTCAGGGGAATACCATACGCGGCTCCGCCTGTAGGAGAACTGCGCTGGATGCCTCCTCAGCCTGCCAAGTCGTGGGACGGAGTACGCCCCGCCAAAAATTACGGAGCTATTGGCCCCCAGAATCCCATGCCCATCCCCATGCCGGGAATGCCTGCCTTTGAGGAACCCCAGAATGAAGACTGTCTGTTCCTTAATATCTGGACGCCCGGACTGGATGATGCCCGGCGTCCCGTCATGTTCTATATACACGGCGGCGCTTTTATTATCGGGGCTGGCAGCGAGGCGGTTTTAGAGGGCGGAACGCTGGCTAAACGCGGTGATATCGTCCTCGTCAGTATCAACTACCGCCTGGGAGCGCTGGGATTCTTAAACCTCAATGAAATTACCGGCGGGAAAATACCCGCTACCGGCAACGAAGGCTTACTCGACCAGGTAGCGGCGCTGGAATGGGTGCACGATAATATTGCTGCTTTCGGCGGTAATCCCGATGATATTACTATTTTCGGTTTTTCCGCTGGCGGCATGAGTGTCGGCACTCTGCTGGGTATGCCCCTTGCCAGCGGTAAATTCCACAAGGCGATGAACCGTAGCGGCGCTGCCAATGTCATCGGCCCGCTGGACGGTTCGGTAAAAATGTCCGAACGATACCTTAAAATACTGGACCTTACGGGCAAGGATGCCGACGCTTTGCGTAACCTTTCCCCACAGCAGCTTCTTGAAGGCCAGCAACGATTAAGCATGATGGTGCGTGAGACTGAGTCCAGGGCTACACCATTTCAACCGGTTCTTGATGGTAGCGTCATTCCGGAATGGCCTATCGAGGCAATCAGGAAGGGTTCTGCTAAAAACGTTTCTACCATGGCTGGCAACACACTTGACGAATTGAAAGCGGCTAATTTGATGGACCCTGCCATACGCAACATGGACGAAGCGGAATTGCTTAGAAGGCTGAATAAACTGTTACCGCCTGATATGGTGCCGGGAGTGGTAAATACTTATCGAGACGCCCTGAAAAAACGCGGCTCAAAGGCTGACTCCGCTGATATCATGGGGACCGTAGGTATGGACCTGATGTTCCGGATATCCACCATCAACCTCGTTGAAGCTCAGCGTGATAACGGCGTGCCTGCTTATAATTACCTGTTCACCTATAAATCACCCGCCATGGGGGGTGTTCTGGGGGCCATGCACGGCTCGGACAATCCCTTCCTTTTCGGCAATCTCGACCCTGATTTATCCGGTTCGGGACCTGAAGTCGAATCCCTGGCTGTGAAGATACAGGATTCAGCGATAGCTTTCGCCCGCACTGGTGACCCCTCTTGCGAGAGCATCGGAAAATGGCCCGTGTACGGTAAAGACCGCCTGACCATGATTCTGGATAAAAACACCCGCGTTGAAGCGGCGCCGTATGAAGAAGAACGCCGTGCCTGGGACGGGTATGAACTGCGATATACTATACCGTTATAAGTCTTGATTTATACGGGCTCCAGCCTGATATCCAGCACGGCTGGCTGACCGCTTCGCACCTGTTCCAGTCCTTCTTTAAGGGCCGGGTTAATATCGGCCGGGTCTTCGACTGTCCGACCGAAAGCATTACATGCCTGGGCTATTTTGGCATAATCGGGCGCCGTATAGATATCCGCCCCCATGTTATCGACATCATGCTTTTCCCGGAAAAGACCTTTAATAGCACCATACCCCTGATTATCGAAAATTATTGATAAGAATGGAGCTTTATAAAAGCCTGAAGACCACAGCGATGATTCCGGGCAGCCGTAGATAAAAGCGCCGTCACCCATCAGGCTGACCACCGTTTTATCCGGTGATGCCAGTTTCACGCCCAGGGCAGCTCCTATCGCCCAGCCGATGCACCCCCCGGAGTAGGAAAGGAGCGTACCCGGTTTACTGCGTTGAACTAAATGCGCTACTATCCTGGCCGGTGAAATTGTCTGATTAACTATAATAGTATCTTCGTCTATCGCTTCGCTGATGCAACGGCTCAGCCAGTGGGCTGATATCGGCTTCTTCTGGGAATGGCTTTCCGCCAGGGACTGCCATTCGCCAGCCAGGTTATCATGCTCTGCTTCCAGTTGCTTAAAACGTTCTTTTAGTTGTGCGCGCCTCTCATCCGTTAATTTCTGATTTATCGCTTTGGTCAGCGCCGGTATTGCCTGACCGGAATCGGCTTCGATGGCGATATCGGGCTTTCGTCCCCATAATAGCGCGCCATTTTTTTGCATGTCGATATCGATATGTACGATTTTAGTTTCGGCTGAAGGCCCCATGGGTGGTGCGGCGTAGGGCAAATCGTAATCTATAACGAGAATGGTATCGGTGTTTGTCAGGAGTGGATTGCTGAACCCGACGTGGGCCGCCAGGTAGGCAGCCAACGGATGGCTATTCGGGAAATTCATCCTTGTATCGGATGTTACTACCCTGGCACACAGCGTTTCCGCCAGTTCTATGAGCTTCGGTACGGTATCCGGGTTCCTCCCCGAATGACCGGTTATTATCAGCGGATTTTCGGCATTAATCAGTATATCCGCGGCTTTATCAAGAATCACTGGATTGGCTTCCATTTTCCGGGTATCGGACTTTACAAATGTTTTCGGTTTATCTAAAGATTTATCGGCTTTGTGCCAGAGGACTTCTCTGGGGACAGCCAGATAGACCGGCCCGTACGGTTCGGTGGTAGCTATATTAAGAGCTACCTGTAACGCATCATGGATATCTTCTTTATCGATAAGCTGATGGTCCCACTTGACGAAGTTGCGTACCATGCTCCCCTGGTCGAATGGTTCCTGCCGCCAGTTAACGCGTTCGGTCGGACCCTGTATTTCCGCGAAGATGATAACGGGGACTTTTCCCCACTGCGCATTTTGCAGGGCGCCGCCGATTTGAAGCGTGCCAAGTTCCGAATGTACCGAGACTGCCTGCGGTTTACCTGATGCCATGTAATTACCGTGGGCTGCCGTCAACGTGACGAATTCGTCAAGGCAGAGTATTCCTCTCGGACTTTGTTTACCGGTTGCCTGGTATCGGGACACGGTTTCCAGTACCGGCACGTTATCGACTCCCGGATTGAAGAATAAATGCTCTACGCCGTAAGCGTTAAATACTTCTATTAAGGCTTCCGCATTATCATAGACTTCCATTTAGCACTCCTTAGGATAGATTACTTTACCGCCGTGATATAATGACTGGCTTCGGATGCGTTATTTGGGTCAAAGGTCTTCTTTATTCTCCTGTGCCATTTGGTATAATTTGATGTTTCGGGACCGTACATGTCATGGATGGGGTCGCTCCAGACATGGTGAGGAACGCCATAACGGCCCTTGACAGCGGTACGGTTGGCTGCCATGAAAACCTCGAAGTTGGCCTGTACCGAAGCCGGATTCCTCGGGAAATAGCGGATAAGCATTTCACCGTGACCGCAATGTCCGTGTTCTATTAGCTGTACGAACGGGTCGGTACCGTCGTCGAGTAAAGCATCTTCTTCAATATAATGACCCTTTACCTTGGATGCTTCGCCGATATATTTGCTCATCAGGTTGAATACATCGGTGCCGCCCACCTCGCCCCCGAATGTCCCGGTGGCCCGGCATGTTTCCCTGATGGAACCGGTGACCCTGATGAATCGGTAGAGAAAACCTCCGGCGTTTTTGGGGTCCTCTACAGGCTTAAGCGATTTCCCGTCGGTCTCTTTAATAATCATCTCCAGCGCCGTCTTTTTATATTCGAAATCACGCGGTGAGTTCCCGGCGATTATTATCATAAACCCCGGTCCCTGGACCATATTTGTAAACTGCTTGAGGTATTCGACGTCTTCCGTGTTGTTGGTGGCGATGTTAGCCGACATCATGGCGGGGTTGAAACCCATCAGGATAAAGGCTATTTCGCTCTCGCCGACCCTGTGTACAGCTTCCCTCAATAGCTCCTGTGACTTGAACGAGAAATAGCGTATCATGAAACCCGGCGGTAGGTAGCTCGGCCGGTACTGTGGTGATACTCCTTCGATGGGGAAGACGGCAGGTCCCGGCCAGTGATAGACCTTCTGGGCGGCTTTGGTAAATACTCCGAGTCCCCCCAGGGGCATGGTATTACCGCGTACGATACCCCGCAGCGATAGCCCCGGCCCGTCACCGCAGAACCACTCACTGGAAGCCCCCAGCGTACCCGTTCTGACTATCTCCCCGTCGGGAGTTACCCATTCCAGGGCCAGCTGGTTTCTCTCGCCGTAGCTGCCGCTGACACTGAGGTGTCCCAGGTTGGAATGTGCCGCCAGCGGCAGCGCCGAGCAATTACTGCCGGCGCCGGTAATATTACAGTTAAGGCCCCTTTTCATCAACTCGGCCTGGAGCTGAGCGTAGATAACGAATGGTTCGACAACGGCATACATGCTCTTTTCGTTGATTTCTATAATCCGGTTCATCCTGCGCAGGTCCAGCTTGATAACGCCCGGCCCGCTGGGGTCGCAGTAAGGCCCCCAGCCCGTGCTGGATGCCTTGAACTTTATGCCGCTTTTATTGCAGAGCCGGACGATTGCCTGTACCTCGGCGGTATTTTCGGGGAGAGTAACGGCTTCAAACCTGGGCACGAACTTCTCCAGACCCGCGATTAATCCCGACCGCCAGGCGTACGAGTCCAGTATGGCCGGTTCGTCGGAGACATTATCCTGTCCCACGATGTCTTCCAGAGCCCGGTAGATATCTCTTTTCAAAGCCATTTTACTCTTCCCCCTTTCGGCACTTTGTCTTAAAAGTACCTTTTTGTATCACCCTGAGCCCACCGTAGGTGGGCGTGAGGGTCTCGGAGGGGCGTATGTTAATATCAACTTATTGCTCCACCCCGGGATTCTTTCGTCGCTTTGCTCCTCAGAATGACTTTTAGGGCAAGACCCCCTTTCGACGAGAGTATCAATCTATGGGTATTTTAAATGTTATCAAGACCCAGGGCTTTGAGTTTATCGTATGTAGGCACTCCTTCTTTGGACCATCCCCGGAGCTCGTAATAGCGGTCGAGGAACTCGTCCTGGTGCCGGACTATTTGCCCCTCCCCCTCGGCCTCCCCGGTATGGAGAGGTTCCGTACGCATTCTCTTGGGTAAGGTATCATCCTGTCGGCCAAGCCCTTCTCGCATGTTTATCAGCCGCTCTACATTAACAATACGTTCGCCGACAAGTCTTAAATGGTCGTTATCGGTATATTCGCCAATTCCCCTGGCTGCCGTCAGCATCTTACCGAAAAGGTCGGGGACCCAGCCCCAGCCACCGGCAAATCCGCAGATAATGCCGGTCTCTTTATTGGCGGTTTCGTCCTGGTTAAAAATAACGACGTCGGCGTTTTCCACCTCTTCGAAACGGTTCGTAGTCCTGGGGACGGGAGCCCCCCAGATGTCCTGGGCGGCATATCCATAGCAGTGGCTGGCACCGATACTGGCGGTGGCGTAGTTGTAACCCATGGACTTAGCTCCCCGCGGTTCGTAAGCCGGTAACTCCAGTCCTTTAACGTGGATGGCATAGTCTTCGGCTCCTTTGCCGATGATACTGGCGGCCCCTCTGGTTCCTTCGGCCAGGATATTACCGATGCCTTCACGTGCTGCTATTTTCTTGATGAGGGCAATCATGGATTCATAGTTTCCGTAGGTAAGCTCCAGTCCGTCGGCGTCGGACTTCTTCAGGATACCCTTTTCGTAAAGCTCGAAAGCGAAGCCGATGGTATTGCCGGTGGAGATGGTATCCAGCCCCAGGTCGTCGCAGAGCTGGTCGGCCGCGATGCAGGCTTCGATACTGGTGCTCTCTATCGGGCCGCTGAACGCCCAGATGGTTTCGTATTCCGGTCCCTCGCTGTGGGCATTCTTGTATAGACCCGAGGTGACGGTATGTACTTTACCGCAGCGTGCCGGGCAGGAGTAGCAGCCGATATCTCCCGTCCTTAGCTTTCGGTAATTCTCTCCGGATATCTTCTCCCTGCCGGTCATCTGACCGTAGCGGAAGTTCTTTACGGGGAAGATTCCTATTAAATTCGTAAAATCCTGGGTTTGAGTCGTGCCCCATTCCTTGTGATTCTCGTAGCCCTTATTAGCCAGTATCGTGTCCACCTGTTCTTTAACCAGTCGGTTGTATGTCTCGGGGTCACTTAAAGTGAGGGTACGCTGGGCGTTAATGGCGATGGCTTTAAGATTTTTAGAGCCCATCACCGCGCCGGTGCCGCAACGTCCCGCCGACCTTCTATCGCTGAAAATCCCCGAGTATTTCACCAGATTTTCGGCGGCCGGGCCGATACATACACAGCGGGTTGTCTTACCGTATTGTTCGCTCAAACTTTTCTGGGTTTCCCTCGTATCTTTACCCCACAGCTCCGCGGCGTCATGGATGCGGCAGCTGTCTTCGGTCAGGTGAATATAAACCGGTTTCTCGGCTTTACCTTCGAGAATCATGAACTCGTAACCGGTAAATTTCAACCAGGCCCCGAAGTCCGCTCCGCCTACCGACCTGGCGAAAGCCCCGGTTAGCGGACTCTTGGTTATCGCCATCCACCTTGAAACAGCCAGGGCGGATGTCCCTGCCAGCGGACCCGTGAGCAATATTAATTTATTGTCTTCCCCGAGGGGGTCAACATTAGGTTTAAGCTCATCGTAAAGATACTTGACGCCGTAGCCCCTCCCCCCGATGAAGTCCGTGGCTATTTTATTATCGACTTCCTCGGTCTTTATTTCCGACGTGGACAGGTTTATTCTGAGGAATTTACCCGTGTTCAGTGTCATTTTGCCTCCTGGTAATGATTATATTCATTCAGTATCTAAGGAAGTTGCGGTAGTCCGCCGGTGACGCAAAGCGTTTCGCAGGTAATGTATGCCGAAAGCTCGGATGCCAGGAACAGGGCGGCTCCGGCGATATCCTCCGGGGTTCCCGGCCTCTGCATGGGTACTTTCCTGCCCAGACCTTCGTTAAAGAAATTGTCCTTCTCTTTATCGTTCATGGTGCCGGTCATCCTTTCGTAAAAAGACGTACGGATAGGTCCCGGCAAAATGGCGTTTACGGTGATACCCAGGGGTGCCAGTTCCTTGCCCAAGTCATAGGTAAAGCCGATGATGCCCGCTTTAGCGGTATTGTAATGAATCTCGTGGGCGGGCGGCTGGATACCTCCTATGGAAGAAATGCCGACTATCTTGCCGTATTTGGCTTTTTTCATGTAAGGCACGACGTATTTACAGAAAAGGAAGTGGCTTTTCAGGTTCAAAGCCAGCACTTTGTCCCACTCGTCCTCGGTAATATCCTCGATGGGCTTATGGGGGGCTATGGCTCCGGCGTTGTTGACCAGGATATCAATTTTATCGAATTTCTCGACTACTTTCTGGACCGTTTCCCGTACCTGATTGCCGTCGGTGACGTCACACTGTAGCGCCAGTCCGTCGCTTCCTCTCTCTTTAACTTGAGATATGGTGTTGTTGGCTTCATTGATATCTATATCGGCGATGGCCACTTTACACCCTTCCTCCGCAAATTTTAAAGCCATGCCGCGTCCCATCCCTTTACCACCACCGGTAATAATCGCCACTCTATCTTTTAACAGCATTTTTGTTCTCCTTGTGAATGTAACATTTGGTTACAATGCTACTGCGGACTTGGCATGTTGCTGTACCCTTCGGACATATTCTCGTCATGCCAGAATTTCCAGTCGAGCTTGGCTCTTTGTTCCTCATTCATCAGCTGCGGATAGAGCTTCTCGGTATGTTCGACTCCCTGGTTGATTTCGATAAATATCCAGGGTCGTTCGGTCTTGAGAGGATTCCAGGGACCGTGAATGAAATTGGGCGGCAGAAAGACCACTGTCGTTTCGGTGATAACATGCCTTTCCTGCTCCGGCCCCATGTATAATTCGACCTCCGCTCCCAGGTCGTCGGGGTCATCGGGATTGGTGCCGATATGTATCAGGAGTTCGGCTTCGCTGTGGATGTGCGGCGGATGCCCGATTTCCATACGCGGTGTCTCGTGAGGCAGTACCCAGTGAATAAAGTAGAAGTTGCTCCCTTCCATTTTCCGGCTGTCCATGCGCTGGAGAATCGGCCCCATGATGAACTTGAAACCCGGCGGCGGATCGTTTTTCAGGAAATATTTATCGTATTTGGCATCAGGCATTTTGGATATCTCCTTTTTGCGTCTTATTGGTGGGAAATCGATATATCCGTTATAGCTGTATCTGATTTTACTCCTTTAGCTGTTCAGGAATCAATTTATCTTTGAGGGTGTCATTGTGAGGAGCGTAGCGACGTGGCAATCCCTGTATCTCATAAACCACCCCGCCCCCTTTGTAGATATCTATTCCCACCCCGGCCGCCCTGTATCATCGTGCTGTCGTCCGTTAGTTATCCCCATTATCTCATCTCCCCCAAAGGTGACGGCACTGACACTAAAGGTTTATAATATCATTTGAAATTAATAATATCTGTCAAGCTTCTTAAATTTATGTTTTAGACAGGATAAAAATTTTGGATATTCATCATCGGGCCGAGATTATTTCCGTAGGTAATGAGCTTCTCAGGGGAGAAATTACCGATACCAATGCCGGTTTTTTGGCTACACAGCTGCCGCTATTGGGTGTAGAACTCTATAGAATGACCACGGCGGGTGATGACATCGAGGAGTTAAGCGATACGCTGGTCAGGGCGCAGGAGAAAGCGGATATCATCCTCATCACCGGTGGCTTAGGTCCTACCGAAGACGACTTAACCCGCGAAGCCATAGCGGCCGTTATGGGTGAGGAAACTGCTATCGATGCCAGACTCGAACAGCAGCTGCGCCAGCTTTTCGGACGCATGGGAAGGGAGATGCCGTCTCATAATCTCAAACAGGCCTGGTTGATTCCCTCCGCCGAGGCAATCGACAATCCTCTGGGCACGGCTCCGGGCTGGTGGGTACAGAGAGACGGCAAGACGATAGTGGCCATGCCCGGTCCACCCCGGGAGATGACCGCCATGTGGCGCAACGAGGTAGAACCGCGTTTGGGAAAAATGCTATCAGCAAAGATAATCCTGTCGCGGACGGTTAAGACCTACGGTGTACCCGAAGCCGAGGTAGCCGAGTTAGTGCAGCCCTTCTTCGAGGCGGACAATCCGTCCCTGGGTATCTACGCTCATCTGGACGGAATTCACCTGCGTCTGATTGCCCGGGGAAATAACGCCGCAAGGCTGCTGCAGACCGCCGAGGAAAAACTGAATGATATCTTTGGCTCACGGATTTGGGGCAGGGGTGATGATTCTCTGGAAGGATTGATTGGCGGCTGGCTCGGTAAGGCGGGTCTAACGCTGGCAACAATCGAGGATGGCACTGGTGGACTCGTGGCTAATATATTGACTACGGCACCGGGCAGCGGGAAATACTATCGCGGCGGTCTGGTAGCCTGCTCCGACGATATGAAGATTGCCTTTGGCGTGCCTCCGGAAATCATTGAAACGTACGGAGCCGTCAGCCCCGAAGTTACCGCAATTATGGCAGCAGCGGTAAGAGAAAAATTCTGTGCGGACATCGGACTGAGTACCGGTGGTGTGTTGCAGGAATCAGCAGGCGGGGGAAATCCGCCCGGACTAACCTATGTCGGTATCAGTGATTCGTCCGGAGAAAAGACCTGGGGGCATAACTTCGCCCGTTTCCGTGACCCGTCGGGACAGCGGGAGGCTTACGGGGCTCTCTTTCGCCTTAGAGAACGATTCCTGGAATTAAAACTTGCCTGAATACACCAAATAAAAACAACCGGCTATCTCTCGTCGACAAAAATAAAAGATAACCGGTCGTTTTGTTCTATGATATTCTAACCATATAGCTCTTTGGCTACGTCATCAAGGCCGAGTTCCAGGAGGACTTTCTGGCTGGGTTTGCCTGTTTTTACATCCCAGCCCAGGGCTTCATAGTATTCCTTGGAGAGTTCATCCTTGTCTATAGTAATACCGGCGCGCGGTCCCTCCTTCTTGGGAGGAATGCCCAGCATTCTATCCGGGAATTCCCAGGGTGTTTTGAGGCCTTCACGTACATTAAAAGCCTGCCGCATGGTTACTATTCTGTGACCCGTCTTGATAATTTCATCCATGTCGATGTCCCATCCGGTGATGGTCTGGAGAGCCTCGACTAACTGGTCGATATGACCGTAGCCGTCACCGATGACAATCATGCAGATACCGGCGGCATTATAGGCTGCGGTAAGATTTGCGCCATGTTTGTGAATCTTCCCTCGCCCCTTGAGTTTGGTTGGGTCATATTCAGGCATAGCTCCCGCCGGGAGTGGCCCTTCACCGCCCTGGGTATGCCGGGCGGGAGTCGGCTCTGAAGCGTAACCTATAGCAAACTGGAATCCACCGCGGGAGTCGTGGGCCGGGATTTCCTGCCCGGCGATATGCATGGCGTATTTCTCGGAGCCTTTACCGATTCTCTCGGCGGCTTTCTTGACACCGTCGGCAATGATATCCCCGAAGCCTTCACGTTTCGCCAGTTTCTCGGTCATGGCAACGATTGACTTATGATTACCCCAGGTCATTTCCAGTCCATCGGTATCATCTTTGGTGATAATCCCGTTCTCGTAGCACTCCATGGTAAAGGCGATACAGGCTCCGGTCGAAATAGTGTCTAGTCCATATCGATTACAGATATCGTTAATCTTAATAATAGATTCCAGATTGTTGTTCAGGCAATTGCTGCCGAACATGGCCAGGGTCTCGTACTCCGGCTTGTGAGCTTCGGCACTATATTTATACTCACCATCACTGGCTTTCATGATACCCCCGCAGCCGATGGGACAGTGCCAGCAGGCGTAGTTCCGCGCCTGCTGCGGCTCCACATTCTCGGCGCCGATATCCGGGAAGCTCTTAAAGTCTATAACGGCCACACCCGCCCAGTTCTTGGTCGGGGCATCGTCGCCCTCGCAGCACATGTTGAAGAGAAACGGCGTGCCAAATTTACGCATGAACGGTACGTTTGGCCCCATGTTAGCCAGGTGCTTCTTCCTCATCGCTGAGGACTTGGCAGCATCGGCTACGGGCACCTTCATATTGCCCTGTACCGCAATCGCCTTGAGCTTCTTGGAGCCCATCACCGCCCCCAGCCCGGAACGCGCCGCAGCCCGGCCCTTGTTGTTCATCACCGCGGCAACAAGCGCCACCTTCTCACCCGATGGCCCGATGCAGGCTATCTCGAGGTCTTTGCCGTGCTCCTCACGGAGTATGTCCTGGACCTCGAAGGAGTTCTTACCCCAGATTTTACCGGCATCTTTCAGTTCGGCTTTGCCGTTGTTGATGTGTAGATAAACGGGCTTGTCCGAGATACCGGTGAAGAAGACGGCATCGTATCCGGCGAATTTCAGAAAGGGCCCGACATTGCCTCCCGAATTAGCGTCACCCCAGCCTCCTGTCAATGGCGATTTACCCACCATGATGTAGCGGGACCCGCCCATAGCGTCGGTGCCGGTGAGTACACCGGTGACAATACCGAGAATCGCCTCGGGACCGAGGGGGTCAACGCCCGCCTTCTGCCGGCTGAAGAGTATTCGGGCGCCCAGGCCGTAGCCGCCCAGGAAGTCGCGTCCCATCTTCTCGTCGAGAGCTTCTTCCTTCAGTTCTTTTTTGGAAAGGTCTACCCACAGAACCTTTCCCATGAATCCATGTGCCATGTTTATATCCTCCAATTTTTACAGAATTAAAGATTACTTCCTTAATGTATGTAACAACTCTGTAGGATTATACCAGATTGTGCCACGTAAAATATACAAATGTCAAAAAAAAATAAAGAAAAAACTTTTTTCAGAAGGCAGGATGGCGACCCCGGGGGGATTTGAACCCCCGATCTCCACCGTGACAGGGTGGCATGTTAGACCGCTACACTACGGGGCCGAATCATACAGACTATGCTATTAATAGAGTGTGATATACAGGCACTCTTATAAATAGAGTCTAACAAAGGCGATTTATTGTGTCAAGAAGGATTAATTATATAATGTAATATATGTAATTAGTTAGAACTGGACAATTACGAATTTGTTGTTTATGCTATTGTATTATGGTATAATAGCGTAAAATTACGCAGGAAAATGTATGGCAGCGAAGAAAAAACAGGCAGTTGAAGTAAAGGAAGCGAAACCCCAGGATTACGAACTGGTGTATATTATCCAGCCGGAGCTCGAAGAAGAGGGTGTCGAGAGTAAGATTAACGGTATAAGCCAGTTCATTAACGGCAATAATGGTACTATCTCCGAGGTAGAGAGGTGGGGTAAGAAGAAACTTGCTTATCCAATCAAGCACTTTTTAGAGGGGAGCTACATTCTAACAAGGTTCACATTAAGTCCGACACGGTGTAAGGAACTGGAAGCAAATTTAAAAATATCCGAGGATATTCTGCGGCATTTATTGATTAAAGTGAGCGGATAAGAATTAGAAAATTATCCAGCACCCGAGATGTATTGGGGAGGTGAAGAAACAATGCCCAGTCTGAACAAACTAACGATTATCGGAAATGTCGGTAATGAACCGGAGATGCGTTTTACTCCCAATGGTAAACCGGTAACATCTTTTTCTGTAGCCACCAACTGGTTGTATACTTCATCGGAGGGAGAACGGCGGCAGGAGACGGAATGGTTCAACGTGGTGGCATGGAATAGATTGGCTGAACAATGCAATCAGTTCCTGGCGAAAGGCCGTCTGGTCTATGTTGAGGGTAGAATTCATACCAGGAATTGGGAAGGGCAGGATGGGCAGCAGCATTCGAAGATTGAGGTGATTGCCAGTCGGGTAATCTTCCTGGAAAGACGGGGAGCGGCACCACTGCCGGATGAAAAAATGGATGATAGGGTTGATGAAAGCGCGGTAGCCGAACTTGAACCGGAAGACCTCCCTTTCTAGTCAATGAACCATAGTCGATAAATAATAAATAGAATAATACAGAGGATAGGATGGTACAGAGAGACTACAGGAGCCGGAGACCGGGAAGGTCTAAATACATACCGAAACGTAAGGTTTGTTTGTTTTGTCGCGACAAAATAGAAACTATAGACTATAAGGATACAGCTATGTTGCGACCTTATATATCGGATAGGGGTAAAATAGCACCTCGCCGAAAAAGCGGTGCCTGTGCCAGGCATCAACGGCGCCTGGCAAACTCTATTAAAAGAGCCAGGCACCTGGCTTTGCTTCCGTATGTGGCGGAACATATACGGAAGACGGGAGGCGTTGGTTTAAAGAGCTGATAATTCGTACATCTTTTATTTCTATCGTTAATCAAGACCATGAGAAATGGTTGGCTAAATAGTGGGGAAATACAGTGCCGAAAAGAACCTATCAGCCGAAGAAAATACCGAGGAAGCGCGAGCACGGCTTTAGAGCCAGGATGAGTACGCGCGGCGGTAGAGATGTTATAAAAGCAAGGCGATTAAAAGGCCGGAAGAAATTGACTGTTGTTTAGTATTAACTGGATAATGGTCATGTGTGGTAGTTGTGAGGGGAGAACAGTATTTAACTAAAAAAAACCAGTACGAAGCTGTTTATCATAACGGGAATTACCGGGCGGGTAAAGAACTGGTTATCAGGATTTTGCCCAACGGACTTGATATTTCCCGGTACGGTATTACGGTCAGTCGTCATGTCGGCAAGGCTGTGATAAGAAATAGAATAAAGCGTAGATTCAGGGAGATTTTAAGAAAAATAACGTTACAGCCGGGATTTGATATTGTTATCATTGCCCGTGCCTCGGCAGCCGGGGCCGACTATTCTGAAATGAAAAAGACGACAGAAGACATATTGTTTCGTGCTGGACTGTTAATGGGGGAATATGAGGTCAGTAGCTCTAATACTGATTAGACTGTATCAGGAAACCATCTCTAAAGTAATGCCATCGGCCTGTCGTTTTTCACCGACATGTTCTCAATATACCTACGAAGCTATTAAGAGATTCGGGATTTTCAGAGGAATAGGCCTCGGGATTAAGCGGATTGCCCGTTGTCATCCGTTTAATCCGGGCGGTTATGACCCGGTGCCAAGTAAATAGACTATCAATAATAAGGTATTTATGAAAGAAACAACTAAAAAGAAAAGAAGCCGGCGGCATATCGGGAAGATTTTAATCCTGGCGGTTTTACTTCTTGTCATCGGGATAATTGGCTTCAGCTGCGTGCA
>CAZCZJ010000039.1:17218-19992 GCA_964503235.1 uncultured Dehalococcoidaceae bacterium
ATGAACTTGTATATATTGCCGGTTACAATGGCAGGGTCTATGCCTATGCCAAAGAAACCTTGGCAACAAGATGGGTATATCCCCGGGACTATTATTTAGCACCTATTGTAGGTGGTGCCGTTGTTTCCGATGGAAGGGTTTATTTTGGCGGTTCTGACGGATACGTTTATGCACTGGACGCGGAGACAGGTGATCCCCTCTGGAATTCTCCCGCGGCAGATGATAATGGTAAAACAGAAAAAATTTGGTCAACCCCCGCCGTCAGTGACGGCACGCTATATATCGGCTCCACTAATAAAAACGTCTATGCCATAAACACCGCTGACGGTACCAGGAAATGGGTATTTCCCACCGAAGGTTCGGTAACGGCTACACCCCTGGTAGTGGACAGTACCGTGTATATCGGCTCTCAGGACAGGTATCTTTATGCCCTCAACGCCGCCGACGGCACTCTGAAATGGAAAAAAATGGGAGAAAACTGGTTCTGGGCCAAGCCGGTGATTTATGAAGGGAAAATATACGCGGGCTGTCTCGACGGTAAAGTATATGTGCTCGATGCGGCTACCGGGAATGAACTAATAACCCCATTTAATCCGGAGGGTCCTCTGGCTGCGGACCCCGTTATCTATGAAGATAACGTTATTTTCTGCACCAGGGAAGGGAAGCTTTATTCAATAGATACTGCTCAAGATGTCTTGAATTGGGATGTTACCCTTGATGAACAGGGTAAAGTGCAGGTAAACGGCCCCCTTGCCATTAATGATGGCATTGTTTATATCCATACTCAGGACCTGACGCTACGCAGAGTAAATGCCGAGACCGGAGCCATTTTAGGTACTACTATTTCTCTATCGAGTGGTGAATGAGGTAAGTTTATTTGAATCCTTGGGAACTTATAATTCAACAGCCCCTGATAAATGTCCTTATCGTGATAGCCAGCTTTTTCGGCGGTAATTTCGGCGTATCTATCATCGTCCTGACTATATTTATCAACCTCGCCATGCTGCCGCTGACGCTAAGCCAGATTCGCTCTTCAAAAAAGATGATGGACCTCCAGCCCAGGCTGGCTGAATTGCAGAAGAAATACGCCAAGGATAAACAGAAGCTGGCTCAGGAGCAGATGGCTCTGTACAAGGAGACGGGTATCAAGCCCGCCGGTTGCCTGCTTACTTTTATCATCCAGCTTCCCGTCTGGATAGCCCTTTACCAGTCAATCATGCTCACTATGGCCATAGCGCCCGAAGGTTTACTCAATTTATCGTCATACCTTTACCACTGGGAGATAGTATTTACCGCTTTACCGTTAAGCCGGAGTTTCCTGGGTCTCAATCTGGGAGAACCCAATTTCATTCTGGCTATATTCGTAGGTATCACCCAGTGGGTACAGCAGAAGATGGCGCAGACACCGTCGAGTGACCCCAAGCAATCACAGCAGAACCAGCTGATGCTCTGGATGTTTCCGATGATGTTTACGCTTATTTCGATATCGTTCCCCGCCGGCTTGCCGCTGTACTGGGTAACCAATAGTATTATAAGAATCATAATGCAATACCGACTCTCCGGTTGGGGAGGCCTTAGCAGGAAACCAAGAGAGGATACCGGTGGTAAAGATAAAAAGTATGTCGACCTTATATCATCGGCAGAGAGAAAATCCACAGATGACGTTGGCGCTGATATCGTCATAACCGACCAGCAGCAACCACCCAGCAAGTCGAGATATTTACCGGGTAAAGACCGTGAAAGGCACCGGAGGAAGAGATAAGTTCGGTTGAACTTTGCATGGATTTCTGATTAACCCTGATAGTAGAAAGGCCGTTGTTGTAATGAATCAGATAATTGCTCAGGATGAAATGTATGAAGCCGCCAGAGAGATACTGGAACGGCTCCTGGACTTGATGGATATCGAGGCGCGGGTAACACCTTCCGAAGAGTTTTCGGTAAATACCGATGAAGGCACTACCACTTCTATCGGACTGAACATAGAAGGTGATGATTTAGGCATATTAATCGGACGCCGCGGACAGACCATGGCGTCTTTACAGCATATTGTTAGGATTATCATGGCCCATAAGATGGATATAAGAATCCCCGTTGTTATTGACGTCGAAGGATATAAACAGCGACGTTGTGAAGGACTGCGGGCTTTAGCGGTACGACTGGCGGACCAGGTTAAAACCAAGAAAATTCCTTTCAGCATGGAACCCATGTCCCCATTCGAACGACGGGTGGTGCATCTGGCGCTGGCAGATAGAAATGACGTCGTCACCGAGAGTACCGGTATTGGAATGAACCGTAAGGTTGTAATAAAACCGGCGACGTAGACTGTACGAATTCTATCCTTCAATATACCGGGGTGTTGAAGATTGGTGAAACCCCTCTTTACATTTTATCCCCCTCTCAAACAAACTAACCATATGTGTGTAAATTATGTATGTGTTTAAGAGGGGGTTAGAGGGAGAGCCAAGGAGATCTATCGCATCTAAATATAACCTGGCCTATTGATATTATCTCAAGGTTGTGCTATTCTTTATGTGTTAAAGGCGGTGACGGAGAAGAGTAAGGGAGAAAGGGAATAGCCAGCGAGTCCGGTGCGGTGAAAGCGGATGTTTACTCCTCCCTGAAAATCCCTCCTGAGCTACCAACCGAAAGTTCTAATTTCTGTCAGAGTCAGTAGGCCTGGTCGGTTTCGTCAGCCGTTATTAATGGCGGGGGTATGATTAGTGCCCCTGATGAGAGCCCCGGTTATTTCGGGGAAATAGGGTGGTACCGCGGGA
>CAZCZJ010000040.1:0-19821 GCA_964503235.1 uncultured Dehalococcoidaceae bacterium
GAAGAAGCAGACGTGGCAGTTCGGCGTGTATGACAACGAGTATATCAAGGAAAACAGCAAGTGGTATTTCAAGAAGCTGCACTGGAACCTGACTTACTGGACTTCTTTCGAGAGGGGTTTTCTCAAGGTGCCCAAGCTTTCTGACACGCCGTTTCCGCATGCGGACGCACCTGCTACCGCTTACCATCCTTACCCGTCCGGATACCATGTTCCCTATCCCTTTAAACATCCAGTTACCGGTGAATAATAATAAAGGTGGTGTCTATGAATCTGGAAGAATTGGAAAAACAGGTACAGCTCCAGGAGGACATTCAGGAGATTGAGCACCTGCAAAGGACATACGGTTACTATTTCGACAACAACATGTGGGCGGAGATAGTCGACCTGTTCTCGGATAACGCCGAATCTGTGGAGATAGTCGACCATGGCGTTTTCTACGGCAAGAAGGGAGTCAGGCGGGTCTACTGGGACATGTTCTCAGGGGGCGGTCAACCTCGGCAATCTCCCCCCTGGATGCAATTTATCGTCATGCAAATCGGCGGCGTGGTGGATGTCTCTCTGGACGGCTTATCCGCCAAAGGCCGCTGGCAGACCTGGCTCTGCGAAGCCAAACCCTACGGCGCCTATAACCGGCAGGAGTGGCTGCACGGGTATTACGAGAACAAGTACGTTAAAGAGGACGGCAAATGGAGATTTTCATTGCTGCACTGGAATAACACGTTCTGCACACCCTTTGAAGAGGGCTGGCTGAAGATGCCCCTCATGGGCTGGATGCCTCTTCCCGACGCCGAAGCGCCGCCGACGGCTTTCCATCCTTATCCTTACTTTATCTACAATGTCCCGTATCACTACAAACACCCCATCACCGGCGAATAAATACCAGGAGATGAATCCATTACCCGCAAAACAGACAACACCGATGTTAACAAAGACCTGACGATGGAGAAAAAGAGGGGCTGGTTCTCCGCTCAGGCCAGACCCAGAATTCTGCTTTTCTATATCGCTATTCTGGCCAAGTTAATCGCCTCGGCGCTGGGCGCTATCGGCTTCGTTTATCAAAACGGCATCCTGATGATATCCGGCACGGTTGTCTGGCTGGTCTTCTTCGCCATTCTGTTTATGATAGCGGTCCCGGCTGTGGACCAGCGTCTGCGGAAGTACCTGCACTGTCTTAAGAACACCGCAAAAACAATTGTTATTTCTCTCGTCGTCCTCGGGGTGGCATTAGTTGTATTTATCGTGTTTATCGGCCTCGAGTCATTCTTTAGCGATAAACCGGATGATAGGCTATCACAATTACTCGTCTCTCTGGAAAATGTGTACGGCTATAATGACGCCACTGCCCTCTCACACCAGGCTGCGCAAAACCTAATCGACGGTAAAAATCCTTATGCGGAAGCAAATACCATCATCGCTATGATTGACTATAACGGTGAGATTGATAAAATCACGCCTTTACGCGAAGGTAGATTTGCCGATGTATTTCCCTATCTGACTACTGACCAGCTGGGACAGTTCTGGGAGGATGTTCGACAGACTCCCGAGCAAATCCCCGTAGAAATCGAATCTAAATTCAATTACCCGGCCGGAGGCTTTTTATTACCCGCTCCCTTTGTGCTGGTAGGAATCAGCGATTTTAGATTTATCTATATAATTCTGCTGCTTCCCGCTCTGGCATACGTCATATACAAGGTCCGCTCCGATTTACGCATACACCTGATATTCGCCCTCGTCGCCAGTCTCGAACTCTGGAATTCCCTGGCGGCTGGCGAAACCGGATTTCTTTACTTTCCGTTTCTGTTACTGGGATGGATTCTCCCCAAGAGAAACCTCTGGGTGTCCGCTCTGTTCATGGCCATCGCCATAACCATTAAGCAGCTAGCCTGGTTCGTGCTGCCTTTTTATCTCATATTAATCTTCAGGACAATAGGATTAAAACAAATGGCGGTGTCATTATCTATCATCATCGGGGTTTTTCTTGCCGCTAACCTGGCTTTCATCGCCATGGACCCGGACCTCTGGTTTAATTCGGTAGTCGCTCCCGTGACAGATAACATGTTCCCATTGGGAGTCGGCATTATTTCCATCGTTACCGGTGGTTTCATTGACATTCAGTCGCCACTGCCATTTGCTATCATGGAGTTAGCTATTGCCGCCCTGGCGGTAATCTGGTACTTCTTTAAATGCAATCGTTATCCCCAGACCGGTCTGATACTGGCCGTGTTACCGCTGTTCTTTGCCTGGCGCAGCCTCTGGGGATATTTCTTCTACATAGATATCATTGTGCTGACGGCTATCATGCTCAACGAATACGGAATGGAATCGAATGAAGAAAGCGGTAAAGTCCTGGCGGTGTCTTCCGGCAAGCTGTAGGTCTTCCTATCTCCAGGTCCACCGGGTATTTAGCAGGTAATTCCAAAGCGTAACGATAATAATCGCTATGATGTTGGATACCAAGTAGTAGATACCGAAGACATGAGTAAAGAGCGAGAGCAGCCCCAGATTGATGCCCAGCCCCGCCAGGCTGATCAGGTTAAACTTGAGCAGGCGCCGGAAGAACGGTTTTGTGCCCGGCTCGCTGCGTCCCCGGAAGGTAAAGAAGTTATTGAGCAGGAAATTGGTGATTATCGAGGTCTCCACGGCGATGGCGGCAGAAAGTATTAAAGTCAGCCCACCGTACTCTTTCAGCAGCCAGAGTAAGCCCTCATTTACCCCTACCCCGCTCAATCCCACCAGGCAGAATTTAATAAAACGCCACAGCTCGCCTTTTCGACGCATCAGACTGTAGATATGTCGGAGGTATTCTAACTGCTGTTTTGTATTAAGTTTACTTTCACCTTCATCGCGGGTAACAAAGGTAAAGGGGACTTCAACCACGTTCTGGAATTTTCCTTCCATCAGGATTTCCAGCAGTATCTTGTAGCCACGCGGTTGAAGTCTGGCATTTTCGACAACCTTACGGTCGAACATGAAAAAGCCGGACATGGGGTCTTTAACGGGACGAGTCGGTGGTAAAAAAATATGGGCAATAGCGGTAGAAACGGCCGATACCAGCTTTCTGAAAAGTCCCCACTCCTGACAGCTTCCGCCCTTCACGTACCGACTGGCAACCACAATATCGGCGCCGCCTTCCGCGGCTTTAACCAGAGAAGGTATAACCTCGGGCGGGTGCTGGAGGTCGGCGTCCATTACCAGAACCTTCTGCCCGGTGGTATTCAGAATACCGTGCACGACTGCCGAAGCCAGTCCTCTTTCGTTCTTACGTACGGCTACCTTCACCGGATAGCTTTCCGAAAGCTTCTCGATAGTATCGGCAGTTCCATCTTTGCTATCATCATCAACGAAAAGGATTTCGTAATCATAAGCAGACAGGGCATTGTGGATACGCTCAACGAGGGGAACAATGTTTTCCCCTTCGTTATATGTTGGTATTACAATCGAAAGCGCTTTACTCATAAGATAAAAGGTGTTAAAAAATGACTATTATCGTCTATGGTCTTGGTATCAATTATGCATAGGCATTCTACCATATAATAACAAATCATTCACGCGGTAGTAGAAAATACAGCTATCTCCGGCACCAAAACCGGTATAAGTTTGTGAAAAAGGTATTTTGAAAGACTTTTAACACAATTTTAACCTTTTTTTAACCTACCTTTATCCATAATCTAGCCTTTGACCTCTACAATAATAATGTATTATCAGTTAAAGAGGCGGAAATGAATCGGAGTTGCCCTGCATGAAAAACTGTAACAACAGAATAAAAGATAATAAAAACAATGGAAAACAAGTTGGCTCAGAAGATTTTACCGGGGATATTAATCTGCTAATTGAATCAGCCGAAAATCATGTCCAGGTAGACCAGCTTTGCCTGTACCTAAAAACAATCGACAACCTGAAAATAGCATCATATAACTGGTCCGAGTCAAAAGGTCTGACAATCAGCGTCTCGTTGAAGGATGCCGTTCCTTTAGGCGATAGTCTACGTCAAATGCCCCTGGTGGAGCAGGTGTATAAAAAGAAGAGGAAATATATCACCGTGGTGCTAAAAACACCCATATCGGAAACTATGCCTCCGGTTATAACAGCCTCCGAGGGAGTAGTAGCCGCATAATACCGGGTTATCAGTATCCTCATAACCCTGTGAGGGGGAGCTATACAGCTCCCCCTTTTTTAGCTTATTATTATGTCATTATGAAAGCCCCGAATGAACTGTTAAGGGTTTGTGCGTTACTACTTTTCCTTAGGTCGTTCGCCAAGGCTAACATTAGGAATCCATGCGAGCCATTTCGGCAGATACCAGTTGCGGTGTCCTAAAAGTTTCATCGTTGCCGGGACGAGGACACAGCGAACCAGGGTAGCGTCCAGTAAAATAGCTACGGCCAGACCGAAGCCCATTTGCTGCATCATTACCAGGTCGCCGAGAGCAAAGCCACCGAAAACCATCACCATTATTAACGCAGCCCCCGTTATCAACCGTCCGGTGGAACGCAAACCGAAGGAAACCGATTCGGTATTATCATGAGTCTGCTGGTACCGCTCTCGCACCCGGCTCAGCAGGAAGACATGATAGTCCATGGAGAGCCCGAAAAGCAGCGCGAAGAGGAAGAGGGGCAGCCACGTCTCGATAACTTCCACCTGTATGAACCCGAAGAACTCGGCGCCGACACCCTTCTGAAAGACGAGGACGATGAGTCCATAAGCCGCTCCTACGGATAGCAGGTTCATGATAATAGCAGTAGTCGATATCACCACCGAGCGGAATGCCAGGAGTAATATTATAAAGCTTAATGCCAGCACGTAGGCGATAATAAACGGAGTGTAAGTGTTCGTCGTATCGTTGAAATCAACCATGAAGGCAGTATCACCCGTTACCAGAACGCAGACGGGGCTATCCGCGAAAGCCTGCGGTATAAGATTACTCCGGAGATTCTCCACCGAGTTCATCGACTGTAGACTCATTGAGTCACCGGAAATATAGGCATCAATAACCGCCAGATTTTTATCCGGATAGAGAGTTACGCTGGAACCGGCAAAGGCGGTATCGGCCTCGAGGAGTGTTTGCAGAAGGTTTATTCCGGCCTGGGTTTTATCTGCATTAATATCACCATCGATGACGATTTGTGTCGGTAAATCCATCATCCCCATCTGAAACTCTTCCTGCAACACATTGTATCCCTGTTTCGCTCTTAAATAATCGGGGATGCCGCTGATTCCGGACATGCCGGTGTCTCTATCGAAGAAGGGTATAGCAGCGGAACCCAGTATCGCCACGACAACAACCAGGCTGATAATCGGTACTCTGGTCACCGTCCGGGCTATCCACGCCCAGAAACCGGTAGGAGACTCATAGGTTTGTACTGCTTTACCGCGCTGGATGAAAGGAATACGGAACCTGTTCACTCTATCTCCCAGGAGTCCCAGCATTGCCGGGAGAAGCGTCATCGAAGCGGAAATGGCCATCAATACCACCAGTATGGAGCCGATGCCCATGGAGATAAAGATAGAGAGCGGGAAAAGCACCAGACCGGTCAGCGCCAGCACTACAGTAATACCGCTGAAGAACACCGCCCGACTGGCCGTGGCTCCGGCAACACCGATGGCATCCATTTTTTCCCGACCGCGCTGTCGTTCTTCGCGGAAACGCGTCAGAACAAAAAGAGAGTAGTCTATCCCTACCGCCAGTCCCATCATGGTTATCATGTTGGAAATCATGAAAGTAAGGTCCATAGCCTGCCCTACCAGGGCCGTAAGACCGAGGGCGACAGCGATGGAAACCATACCGAGTATGATGGGCAGAATAGCTGCGGCGATGGCACCGAAGACGATGGCCAGAATCACTATAGCCGCTGAGATACCGATGGTCTCACCTCTTGCCATCGAGCTTTCGCCCAGCTCCATCGAATCGGCCATGAAAGAAGCGGTGCCCGTGTAGAATATCTCGAAAGAGCCGGTAGCGTAGCCGTCTCCGATTTCATATACCCGGTCTATTTCCTCATCAGCATCCATGGGCATCGTCAAGGAGATAAATGTACTGTGACGGTCGGCGGAGACCATCATCGGATTCTCGGTCATATAGTAGGTAGCGCCACCCAGAACGACGTCCTCTCCCAACGCTATCAATTCATCATAAAGCCGCTCGACGTGACTCCTGAACTCAGCGTCATCCACCGTCAGCATACTGGAGCGGATGATAATCATCGCGTCGAGGGTTTCATACTCGGATATACCCAACCGCTCTTCTATGATGTCGAGGGCTTCGCTCGATTCCGGATTATTCGTCGGCTTTACATCTGTAACCAGGGCATCGCCCAGCAGGGTTATGTTTAAAACCAAGGCCAGGGCCAAAACCACGACCCAGATGCCGATGGTTACCCAGGGACGCCTTGCGCACAACCTTGCCAGCTTTTCGGTCCAGTTTCCCAGATACATGTGTTGTTCTCCCTTCGATTATCTTTGGGGGTGCAATATACCAAAAACCGATGTCTCAGGCAGCTTCCTCTTTAGACTCCAAGCTATCGAGAATTTTTTCGGCTTCCTTAACCGTTATCCGCTTCTCACTCAACGCCTCCAGAACAGCCATTTGCGTTTTATAGGAATCTGCTGACGGTGGGGGAGGTGGAACCTCTGGTACTTCAGTCTCTCCGGTAGCTCGGCTTGATGCCGGCTTTGTCTCTATTTTTATATCGCCGCGTAATACGGATAGGTGGATTTCCGGGACTTTCGCCTTTTTATCGGGAACCGAACCAATGATGCCAACCATTCTCCTACCGTGCCATGGTTCCGGCCCCTGACGGGTGACGCGTACCAGCGGCGTTACCGATTTTACATCGCCATGTCGTGTGGCGGCATCAATCCGGGCATTAATATCGGATGGTAGAGAAAGAGAGATATCGCCGGAATGCGTCTTTATTTTCCAGTCGTCTCCGGGTATGCAGGCATCACTTTCGATATCGCCCCTGATAACATTCAAGTCAAGGTTGGACGCGCGTCCCTCTTTCATCTTGACATCGCTCCTGGCACACCTGATGACGCAGGTCCCAACATCCATATCTTCTACCTGAAAGTCGCCCCTCGCCATTTTTATATTAATCCCCTGGTGCTGTCCGGCACCCCCCTTTTGCCCCAAGAATCCTTTCACCATTTTCTCGCTAAACTCGAGACCCCATTGAGTCCAATCTTCTTTTTCCCAGCTCATATAGCTACCCGGGAATTTTCGTCTTTTTTTACTCTCACCATCAGGTAGCGGCGGCATCGCCGGTACTTCCTCTTCACTAAAGCGTTTTAGAAGTACATTGGCATTACCGGATGCCAGGCTAAAAGCACCGCGACAGTCTTTTAGCTGGACTTCACCCTTAGCGAGTATTAAATTCAGTCGTGCCTGAATATTCTCGGCCTGGAAATCTACGTTTCTTGCATAAAGGTCTATCAGCCATGGTTTTTGTCTTGGCAGCAGCAGGGTAAGCTGGATATTCTTGCTGGATGTCGGGGTAGAAATCCACAGCCAGCGCCCCAGCTGGTCTACGTCTAATTTGGCAGCGTGCTTTTCACCACCATTGCTTTCCAACCTGACCTCATCGGCGTCGGTCCCCCGGACGGTGATATTAGCGTCGCGCGCTCTGATACCGATAGCATCAAATGATTCATTTGGCCAGGTGTATTCCATCTTGGCCATTAATCTCCTTCTGCTGATGCTTTACCTAATTTTTCCATTGCTGCCACCGGGGATAATTTCCCGTCGGCTACGTCCCGTAAAATCTGTTTTCGTGATTCCTCGTCAGACATCGACCGAACGGTCGGGGTACCTCCATTCCTGGGTCGGACATGGTCGGTGTTCTCGCTTGTACGTGTGAGAATTTCGTTGATTTCATCCAGTTTATTACGGATAGTGGGATATGAAACCCCCAGAATCCTCTCCACTTCACTGAGATTACCGCGTGCCGACAGGAAGACCTCGATAAAAGTCAGTTCATCATCAGAAAGATTTAGAAACCGCCCCGGTCGGAATTCACCACGCATTTGAAGGTTACATTGTCTGCATCGACACTCGGTAATTATAAGCTGGTCACCGCATGCAGGACATTTATCGAACATATTCTGCATAATTCCCTCCTGTATTTCATTATTATAATGCTTTTTTGTATTATTGTCAATATATTATTAATTATTTTTAATTATTGTGATAATATTGTTATGTTTTTATTTAAAACAATATAGTTACTCAGAACTATATGTTGAATACTGACTTCACCAAGAGTAGAATGTTCATATCCAACTACACATCTCAGATTTAAGGGTAACTCGTGAAACAATCGGAGAGCGGTAATACCGGTAATACCGTTACGGGATTCCCGGTATTGCGTTCATTTAAAACCCCTGATTATCGATTCTACCTACCGGGTAGTCTGGCGCAATTCACCGCCTTAAGCATGCAAATCTTTTCCGGTCCTTTCCTGATGTACTATCTCACCGGTTCTAAAACCCTGCTGGGAACCATGGCTCTGATTAGTGCCTTCCCGATGATATTTGTATCATTGTACGGCGGGGCCATTGCCGATCGCATTAAGAAAAAGCGTATTGTTATTGTATGTGTATTAGCCTCAGCGGTAGTGGCGGTTGGTATTGCCCTGTTGCTGTCTTCCGGTATTATCAGTCCCGAAAAAGAAGGCTCATGGGGGATTTTGATGGTTGCGGTACTGATTATGGGCTCTCTGATGGGTCTGATGATGCCCGCACTCCAGGCGCTGGTTGCCGATATCGTCAAACGCGAACAATTGATGAACGCCGTAGCCGTGAATACAATGGGTATGAATATCCTGTTTGTCATCGGTCCCCGCCTGGCAAGTTACTTGATAGACACCTACGGTTATGATTCCGTGTATTACGCCATGGCTGGCTGCTATGTTCTATCAGCATTCTTCATCTTTTTCGTACGCGGTACCGGACTGACAACCTCTTCTGTTCCAGGTCTCGCCTCAATCGCCCCGGATAAAGCGAATATCCTGGGAGAAATCCAGAAAGGCTTCCAGTATATCCGCAAGGAGTCAATGATAATGGTTGTCCTGATTTTTTCACTGGTTGTCACCGTACTCTCCCAGCCGTATCAGCAGCTGCTCCCCATTTTCGTTGAAGATATTTTCAAGGTCGGAACCACGGGCGGCGGCGAACTAATGATGATTGCAGGGTTAGGGGCATTAATCGGCTCCATCATTATCACCTTTTTACCGAATAAAAAACGCGGTCTCATGCTTCTCGGGAGCGGTCTAATCGCAGGAATAGCCCTGATTGCCTTTTCCTTTTCCACGATATGGGGCCTGTCGCTGGGTACCATGGTATTTGTCGGCTTCTCTCAGACATTCCGCCAGACGATTAGCAGCACCTTATTACAGGCATATTCCGAACCCGAATACAGGGGAAGGGTAATGAGTATTTTCAGTATGCAATGGGGCCTCATGAGCATATTTACATTCGTCGCGGGAATACTGTCCGAAGTAGTCTCCGTCCAGTGGGTGCTGGGCAGTCTGGCCATAATCCTGGTCGCCCTATCTATCCTGTCTTTGATATTTACCCCCAGCATCAGAAGGCTGGACTAACCTGAAACCGGCGACATGTATAATGAGATAAGAATTTGGAGGTTGACATGGAAACCAGAAGATTAGGCAGGACCGGACATATGAGCAGCATAATAGTTTTCGGGGGATTCGCGCTGCTGCAAGCCAATCAAAAGGACGCGGATAAGGCTCTGGAAACAGCCCTGGCAAACGGGATTAATCACATCGATGTCTCCCCGATTTACGGTCAGGCGGAGACACGCATCGGTTCGTGGTTCGGCAGAAACGGGAAGCAGTTCTTCCTCGGCTGTAAGACTCACGAACGGGAAAAAGTAGCGGCCTGGGAAAGTCTGAAACGTTCATTAGACACACTCAAAGTGGACCGCTTTGACCTCTTCCAGTTTCACGGCGTCGATAGTATCGAGACAGTGAATACAATACTCGGTCCCGGGGGCGCCCTGGAGGCTGTTATCGAAGCCAGAGAGCAGGGGCTTTTGAAGTATATCGGCATTACCGGACACCGACCCGATGTGCAAAACGAAGCGCTCGGTCTTTTTGATTTTGATACCGTTATGTTTCCGTTGAACAGGGTTCATGCCGCTCATCCCGAGAAATGGAATGACTTTTTACCGCTGTTGAAAACCGCCCGGCAAAAAGATACCGGAGTTCTGGCTATCAAGTCGGTGGCGAAACAACTCTGGGAGAATCCGGACCGGGCATCTCATACTTATCAAACCTGGTACCAGCCGTTCGATGAAGCCGCGGAAATTGAAAAGAGCCTGTGGTACACGCTCTCGCAGGATATTACCTCGGCCGTATTACCCGGGGACCTGAGGCTGTGGCCGATGGCGATTGATGCCGCCCAACGATTCAAACCTTTAGATGCCGGGGCTCAAAAGAAGGTAATTAAAGAGGTTGAACGATATCAAGCTCTGGTCGGTCCGAATATGGATTGAACTTAAAGCTGTATCTTGTATTTGATGGAATTATTGTAGATAATAAGTTAAAGGCAATTACCATTTCCCAAAATGGGGCTAATAGGTACAGGAGGTATAGCTATGAAAATGAAAGCTATCACACTAATTACCTTACTACTATTTACGCTCACGCTGTTTTCGTGCATTACAACATCGGAGAATATCATAAAAGAGTATTCCTGCGACGATTTCTCCGCTAATCCCACCAGCCTATCAGACGATATTAATATAAAAATAGGAGATAAAATAACCGTCAAGCTGTGTTACAACAAGACAACGGGTTTCCAATGGGACTATGAGATAACCGGCGATACGGCCGTAAAAGAGGAAGACCACGACTTCCAAGAACCGGGAGGAGACCTAGTCGGGGCGGCGGGAACAGAGGTCTGGACTTTCGAAGGAGCTGAAAAGGGTACCGCGGTAATATCTATGGAATACAGCCGGCCGTGGGAAGGCGGCATGAAAAAAGAGTGGACCTATAAGATGACGATAACAGTTGAATAAAGAAAACGGCCAGGACTGATATTAAACCAGCGACTAGGCGGCATATTCGGAAAACACAAAGCCGTAAATACTGAATCAAATATTACCAGCAGTATTATTGATACAAGATAATATCTTTAAAATTTCCCTAATGAGGTAAAGGTGATATATCAGGACCCTTGCCAATTCTAAACATCTTGGTACCACAGGTATGGCAAATCCCCTGCGTGGCGGGTTTGCCGTTCTTCATGGTTATATTCTTGGCGTCTTTCATTTCTTTCTTTGCCTTACATTTAACACAATAGGCTTCCATCGTAATAACCTCCGTATATAATTTCCTGTCTTTCTTATTATATCAGATACCCTACCATTTTTAGTAAGAGCTCAGCTATAACGTGACTATAAATTATTCCAGGTGGCTTATCGGCAATTGAAAATAAAAAGAACAAATGCTATAATCTGATGGATTTCTTTATACGAAATTCATCAACTCTAATCCTAATATCCAATCGGCACAAATCCTGTGGAATAAGGACATGGTGGCAATAACAAACCGGCTGACAAGATAGTGGTTGGATAATTGAAAAAACAGGATTTTCAATTCTAAAGATATTGGTATATTATAAGGATAGAAAATACCAAAGAAGAAAGGAATGACAATGTCAACAGCAATAGAATATCAAAAAGTAATGAGCGAAATCGTCTACGTCAACCTGCCCGGACCGAATGAGCCTGTACCGGGAATGAACGGGACAGACCTCCTGCATGGATTCCTGACGGAGTTTCACCGGACTCAAAGCCCCGAGGTTAAGGCATTCGTCGATTCCGCGTGCTTAAAATGGAATGTCCATTACCGGATATCAAAAGATACTTAAATTCCAGCCCGTTTCAGGAAGCCTTTGAGCTCATATGAGTGGTGCTCGACAGTATTGCAGGACCTGCATTGTATCCTGCAGGAAAACTTAAAACCATTCGTCTCTTCGACATTCCTACGCATCGAGTTTGATGCGTAGGTAATCAATGTAAAATTCTTTCTTGCCCAAGCGTTATTTCCGACGATTTACGATAATCCCGAACATACTAATCCGGTAACATCAACCCGGATCAGGACTATTTAACGACGACTAACCGGAATTTTCCTCTGATAATCATCATATTGCTACTTTATTATGGCACTAAAGTAACATAGAGAAATCACTAAAGTGGGATATTAATTTCATACGTATTCATTGATAATAGAAAAGACCTCATAGGGAGAATAACGGACTATGATTAATGGCGTTTGTATAATGTCGGAGTACAGACATGGAAGTAAGATGTAAAAAATTCCTTAAATACTTCCACTATAGAGAGAAGGGATTTACCTTAATTGAGCTCCTGGTAGTAATTGCTATCCTCGGTGCGTTAATGGGCGTAGCCATTCCCAACCTCGTACAATTTTCGGATAGGGGCAGACCTGAAACCGCCGCAACTGAACTCTATAATATTCAGGATGCCGTGTGGGCTATGTTATCAGAAAGCTCAACTGTCCAATTAACACCGATCTCTGATGTTACTGACATGGATACAGTAGTTACTACCGATACATCGGCATTAGTCTTGAGAGATTACCTGACCGGATTGGAACCTGATGGCACACTAAAAACGGATTTCACCTACAGCTTCACCGCCGACGGAGATGTGACTCAGAATATGCCTTAAAGCCTCTCATAATCCTGAAAAACCATCAACGCCGTATCCGGCACAAGAAAATTCCTGGTACTAAAAAATGCGGCTGGGATTAAGCCAGCTTATTTCTCTGTAGCCTTGCCGACAGGTCTGAGCGGTTCTTGTCTCATTCTATCGATGAAGTGAAATAAAGCCAGAATGGGATGCCTGTGAGTCATGCGGGGTCCGGCATACCTCATAACAGCCCTGATTTTTTCTCTCATTAAAGGTTGATAACAATGCACAGGGCATTTAGCACAAATTGTCTTGCCTTCCTGGAAGGGACATTTCTTCAGGCGTTCCAAGGCATAATTCGCTAGCTCGGTACATTCGGCGCATAGCCTGTTGGTTTGGTGGTGGCGTCGGCAGTATAGAGATATCATCACCTCAACGGTCTTGCCTTCTCTGGCTATTCTCGAGGATTTTGCTGACATGAATAAATTATGACACGAACGGATTATTTAGTCTAAGAGGATTAAAACTTGATGAACAAAACCAGGTGGCAGCGGTTGGATTTGGATAAAAGATGTTGATGAAGAGACGTGGAAAGATTAAAATAAGCCAGGACTTTGCAGTAATCTAAGATATTGTTTAAAATAATACCTGTGAAAGGAAGGTGATGGATAATAGTTGAAATATAATGAAACGACCGAAAACTACAGAAAGAAATTATCCAGTGCAGATTTTATAGCAAGTATTATAATGGAGGTTACCGATGCTAGATCAGACCAGTCAATGGTACAAACTACAATACCCGGAATGTTTCGTTGATGAAGAAGCACGCATGATGCAGAAGATGCTGGCCGATTTTGTGGACAAAGAAATAATACCGGTCCGCGATAAAATTGACGATGATGTGACGCATGAAGAAATAATCAACCCGATTCTGAAGAAATTACAGGTAGACCTTGGCTGCCAGAAAAACATGATACCTAAAGACTACGGCGGCAACGAAATGCTTTCCATCGTCGCGGGTGCTCTTAAACAGGAGCAGATAGCGCGCGGCGACTACGGCATCAGCATGCACGGCGCCGTTACGGACTGGGGATGGACGCCGGCCACTCTGGCCTATCTTATGGCACCCACTCCCGAGGCAAAGGCCTGGGCGAAAGCGGTACTCGATGAATTTGCGCCTATGTTCGTCGGCAACGAGCATAAAGCCGCCTGCTTCAATATGAGTGAGGTCGAGTCCGCCTGTGACATCGAGAATATCACCAATGAAGGCAAAACAGTAGGGGTAAGGGCCAAACTCGAAGGCAACGAATGGGTTATCAACGGTAACAAGTTCTGGGCATCGAACGCCGGTGTCTCCGACCTTAATTGCGTTATCTGCAATATAGACCCTAAATTGGGAAAAGACGCCTTCGCCCTGATTTACGTGCCCGAACCATGGCCGGGGGTTTCCCACGGTAAATTTGAGGTTAAATGCGGCATGCAGGCCGATAGAAACACTTCTACGTATTTTGATAACGTCAGGGTACCCAAGGAATGGGGACTGGCGGGTCCGGTAGCCTGGTCTATCTTTGAATCAACCGTATCGGCCCCCATGCCCCTGAATGCGGGACATGCCATCGGTATTCTTCAGGGCGCGTTCGACGTGCTGCTTGAGTATACGGGAGAGAGGGTAGCCGGCGGCAGACCAGTCAATCAGCACCTCTCCGCAGCCATGATTCTGGGTGAGATAGCCTCATTTATCACGGTAGGAAGAGCCGCCTTCCTGGAATTGGCTCACGAGTATGACCGCATGGATATTTATGGTATGTGGAACACGACCAGCATGTGGGCCAAGGGGCACGCCGTACACGCGTATATTACCAGGACCGTGCCTGAACTTATCCTGAAGGGAATGGAAATTATGGGTTCCTACGGCTATGTCCGTGAGAACCACTACGAGAAATATTACCGCGATGCGCCGATATCCAAGCTGGTTATGGGGGGCAGTCATCTGGGCTATTTCGCCACGTGCCGGCAGTTCTATGACCTGGACTTCTCTTCATTCGGCCCGGGTAAACTCGAAGACCCGACTAAAAGTAAATAAAAAATATATAATATCAATATAATTAAGCAACAGTGGCTGGGATTTAACCAGTAATATTCCGGTAGCTTCTGAGTTATTATTGCTATCAGGAGTCATTATATATGAGCGCAGTGCGGATATTCGACAGCCGTCAAAATAAGGTTACGGAAGTGGAGAAAATCCAGAAAACGGATTCAGAATGGAAAAATATACTCAGCCGAGAGCAATACCAAATTACTGCTAAAAGGGGTACCGAGCGTCCGTTTACCTGCACCTTTGATGATATCAAAGAAACGGGTTTATACCAATGTGTAAGGTGCGGGACTGACCTCTTTAATACCACTGCCAAGTTCGATTCAGGGACAGGTTGGCCAAGTTATTACGAACCTGTTTCTGATTTAAACCTTATACTTAATGAAGATACCAGCCACGGAATGCACAGAACCGAAGTTCTTTGTGCCAGATGCGATGCCCATCTGGGACATGTATTTGACGATGGTCCTCCCCCCACCGGTAAAAGATATTGCATAAACTCAGCAGCACTCAAGTTTAAGCCAGCTTAAAGAGTTTCTCAGCGACAGAATATTGAATTTTTTCTTTATCAATATCGGAAGCCGGGATCTCTTCAATAAACCTGGCCGCCTCCTCGCTGTTCTCGTAGGGATAATCCGCAGCGAACATCATATGGTCGGCTCCCAGCTCAAGATATACGCTCAGGAATGCCGGTATAGAATGCATACCGCTGGTATTGACGTAGAAATTATGCCGTATATATTCACTCGGCATTCGCTTTATCCGGGGACGAATTTCTTCCTCCATCCAGGGTCTCTTAAAGCTAAAATCTATTCTGTACATCCAGAATATTAGACCCTCACCGAGATGTCCGAGTATTATTTTAAGGTTCGGATATTCATCAAAAACACCGCTATAAATTAGTCGCATAGCGTGGAGAGCCGCCTCGGCACCAAAGCCCCAGGTCGGACCGGCCAGGGCGAATCCGTAATCCATATAAGGCTTTAGTGTCGATGGATTCGGCGTATTTGGATGCAGGAAGATAGGCACATCCAGACTCTCCGCCACTTCGAAGATTGGCCGGTACTTCTTATCATCGAGGTAGTTACCTTTGATGTGTGAATTAATTTTGGCTCCTTTGAGTCCAAGCTCCTTAACAGCTCTTTCCAGTTCCCTGGCTGCTTCCTCGGGACTCTGAGGGGCCAGGGCCGCCAGACCAATGAATCTATCAGGATATTTGTTTATGACTTTATACAGCTCTTCATTAGTCTTCCTGGAGAGAGCCATACCTCTGGCAGGACTGAACTGTTCGCATCCCGGGGTCGACAGGCTGAGCACCTGCATATCGATACCGGCTATATCCATATTCTTCAGCCTGCCCTGGCTGACGTCCAGAAGCCTGTCTTCGATTTCAAGGCCATGCGGTTCCCAGATTCGAGGCTCGTACCAGAGTCTCACGTATCCTTTATATAATTCTTCTCTTGGCGGCTGTTTACGGGAAAATAAATATTCCTGGTATTTACGGGTATAGAAGTGGGCTTCAGTATCAATCTTTCTCATGGGCACAAGTATAAATTATGCCCGATTCGATAGTCAATTCCTGATATGCGTGTGTATGTTTAGAGATGGCTTTCCCTGATATTTTGGTCTAATTAGTTAGGAAAATTTAACTGGGGATTCGTGAGATGTATAAAACAGGCTCAAAAACTAAGTGGCAGCGGCTGGGATTGAACCAGCGACCAAGGGCTTATGAGACTACCGAAAGTGCAGGATAAAAGGTAGAACCAAAACCTTCTCCAAGAGGTTTGCTTTAGCCTATAAAACCTGGGAAGGTCAGCAATGTCCCGGGAAAGTAAACATGCAGACGTTCTCTGTTCTTATGGATGAGGAAAATAGGCTGGATTAACTGTCCTGTAAAAATATGTTAGCATTGGTATTAAGCTATATCAACTGATTGACATTGCTTAGTCACAGTAGTAATAATAGGTCAGTTTGTGCGGTGAGGAGTGTTCGTAATAGCACTTTCCCCCTCCCCTCTCCCCCACATGAAAGGTGGTTACACCCGGATTTCAGGCAGAAACCGGGGTAATGTTGTGAGGTGAAACGTGATGAAGCCAAAGATGTTTGCCATATCCGTTTCCTTTCTGGTTCTATTATTGGTGATTACATCCTTTCTTCCTTCATGTTCGCCGCGCCCTGAAATCTCGGAGACACCGACTACTATACCCATACCTACATCATCCCCCGAGGTGAACCGAATGGTGCTGAACGATCATTCGCTGTGGGGTGGTAATGATCTTGTTTGGGCTTCCGTCTCGGTCAAGGATACGTCGGGCAGATGGGTAACCGGACTGAACTCAGATGATTTTGAGCTCTCGGAAATGCTCCTATCTCCATCAGGAGAGGTAATGGAACAGCGGAAAATCACCTTTGACCAACCGGATTATCAATTCGAGGGAGACGGGTTCTGGGAAAGATCAGTAACCGATGAAAAGCTGGATATCGTCTTTCTGGTGGACAGTTCCGGCTCCATGGAAGCGGAGATGCCCGGGATACACTCCGAGCTTAACAGGTTTGTTGACCGACTACAGTCCGAGCACACCGATTTCCGCCTGGCAGTGATGAAGTATGACTGGAGTACCGAGGGGAATTATCCCGCGGAGTCTTACGGTTCCTGGGCATTCACCATGCCTTTTCGTGGTGTAATGGAGAGCGATGAGATTCACCAGTGGTTGGATAATGTACAGCTCAGCTGGGGCGAGTGGTGGCTACCGGCGGCCAGCTATGATAGGTTGATGGATGCCAGCCAGCTGGATTTCCGGGAAGGGGCACGTAAGGTTGTTGTGGTCATCACGGATTCCATCGCTGATAATATCTACGGCTCCGACTGGTACGCACCGGAGACAACTGCCAACACTCTATCGGCAGTAGAGTTACTCCTGAAGGATAAAGACATTGAGGTTCTCTACAGTCAGCCTGATGAGGGCCAACTGCAGCACCTTGAGGGATATACCCAAGATGATATTAACCCGCGGGCCAAGAGCGGTTTCGATACGCTGGGGGAACGTATTTCCTGGCCCTTCCACCAGGAAGACATCAAAATAGATGGCGGCGATGTCACCGGGAGCCAGTACTTTTTCGCCTGGATGAGCCACCTGGACATACCCGACCCGCGCCAGGATTACAAGGTAAGGGTCGTTATTAAAACCGCTGCCCCGGAACAGCCCGGTGAGTTTCTGGAAGAAAGCTTTGCTTATGTCCCCGAGGAACAAGAAGCCAGGTTGGTTATAACGGTCATTGATGAGGCAGGGAATCCTACTGACGATGTGGCCGTTTCCCTGATGCGAGAGATGGGCGACCGGCGGGACTATAACCGTAACTATTCTCAGCTGGCTCCCGAGCAGGGGGTGATTGTTGTCGATGACATACCGCTGGGCAAATACTACCTGCATACGGTAGCGACTGGCGACCCGGCATATTCTGTTGAGAGCTTACGCTATGCGAAGACAAGTTATATCGAGGTGCCCGAAACAGGGCTGGAGCTTTCCCTGCGTGTTGAAACCGGGGATAGAGAGATTGAGCTGGCCAAAGCCAGGGGTCTGCTGCAGGACCTTGATGACTGGCACTCCCCGGGTGACCCTTTCCGGGGCTTCGTCGACGATGCCGGAAAGTGGTTGGATGACCTGGAGGAAAACGGTATTACCTGGCAGGAGATGGTCGCCATCAAGCGATTCTATATCGACCTGTCGGGATATGCCAACGTGACGGAATACTCCCAGCGGATGATAGAAGGTGCCACGCAAAATTTCTATGACATCGTGCAGGACTTCCGCGATATTGTCGGACAGATTACCGCCTTTAAACAGACCAGAGAGCAATCCTTTGGCGAAATACTGGCGTCTGCTTTATTGGAAGTAGCCTATGACATCCTCACCACGGGTGATTTCACCGCCGCCAAGGAAGCCGTTGAGGCAGGCCTTGAAGAACTCTACGAATATGCCGAAAATGAGCTGCTCCCCGAACTCATTGAAGATGTGATGGAGCAGATTCCCGATGGTACTTATAAGCCTTTCATCGGAATCATTATCAATACCTGCCTGGGGGCTGACTTTGAGAGCTGGGACTCCGTCATCGAAACAGGGCAGAACCTGCTTCTCGCCGGGGCGCTCGATGAAATCCGCGGAACTCTTGCCGACGGCCTAACCGAAACCATGTTCACCGGGATGGATCTTGATACACCGCTGGAAAAAGCTCTGGTGAGTGTTGTCGGGGAAACTGTGGCGGGATTGTTGGAAGGGGGCTTCGAAAACTTTGCTCCGTCTCTGCAGAAGTTCGCCCGGGACGTGGGTCTCAATGTCCTGGAAGAAGGACGGGAGTCGGTCGTAGTCGCCGTGAGCAAGATTCTGCATGAGGCCGAGGCGAAGCTTGAACCCGGCGATATGCGTGACTTTCTGTTCGGCATGGCAGAGGACCTTATACTGGAAGCCATTCCCAGTGTCAAGAGTACGCCGCCGGCACTTGACTATAGCATTGACAGCGACAGCGTGGTCCGGGTGCTGGTAAAGTACAGTCTATATTACGTCATCCTCAAGAAATACTATGTTGATGAGGCGTGCCAGGCAATGTACGCAACCCTGGAACGTGCCAGGAGCTATGTCCCGGCGGGTGAATCGCCGGATGATTGGGAACATGCGATGATTGATGACTTCTACGCATACCGGGAGATCATGGGCTCTCTCCAGGATTATGCTTGGACGGCGCTCAGTACTCAAGAAGACATCGAGGAATGGGCGCAGGGGTTGCAGGGGCTAGTGGATATCTTGGATACCCTGGCCGATGCCCTGGATGTCCTGGCCAATTTCTATCCACCCTTCGAAGACGAGGCACAGGCTGTACATGGCTTTATTGCCGTGCTGGATGGCATACAAGTAATACCCCGCGCAATAGAGTTTGGCCTGAGAATAGATTGTCTCGATACCTTCGGTGATAGCGTTGAGCCACTCTCTCAGGCAGCTTTTCCGGAACCTTGAAACACTCAAACTTGGTATTGTTTGAAGCGAACTGGTAGGCCGTG
>CAZCZJ010000041.1:0-19502 GCA_964503235.1 uncultured Dehalococcoidaceae bacterium
GCTAGGATAAAAAGCACCCACCCCTGAAGGTAAAGTGACGGGTGAAAAGACACCCGCTGCCTTCTAACCGATTGGTCGTAGGTTCGATCCCAGCTGCTATAGATCTTACCTATTGACTTCACCTTATAAAGGCAATAAAATCAGGGTGTCGGTTGACCTAGTGTTTTGACACCCTGATTCGTAAAATATCTTATAAATCCGACGGTCTATTTAGCTTTGGTAGGCCGTACAGGTCTCGAACCTGTGACACCCTGATTAAAAGTCTGATGCTACTGAATTTCCCAGATCAATCCATTTTTCATGTGATGTTGAAACCTCAACAAAGCCCAGCAAATTATTTCTGTCCCGAGTGTATTTACAACTCGGTCAGAAATGGTATTATATGGGTCGGATTATCTGTTCCGCAGGGGGACCGAGGGGGTGGATTTAATAATAAATAATTCCCCCTCTCCAATCGAATTATTTAACGGCCAAATACATCGTTGCTGATTGGAGAGGGGGTAAGGGGGTGAGGTTAAGATATATCAGCTCTAAAAAACGCTTCGTTTTTGTACCCAGATTGATTTTTCCATTTTATATGGCTATATTTAATATTACACTCGGGTGCAAATCTAATGAGGAGGTAAAAATGCCTATTATTCACGTAGACTTCTGGGAGGGCGTTGGAGAGGGAAAAGTCAAAACGATGATACGTGGTATAACCAACGTTATGATGGATTTGGGCGTCCCGGAAAATGCTGTAGAAGTAATCGTTTATGAAATTCCCAAAACGCACTGGGGCGTTGGTGGCGAGCCAGCTTCAGAAAAACTCAAAGACATATCGCCACCGAAATAACGTCTGATTTTGCCTTTCCTGAACAAAGGTTTTCTTTCTATAAATACAAGTCTGAACCCGTGGGCCTAAGCCTCGAATCCCAGAAACGAAGACGTATCAAGACAGGTGAAAATACCGGGTAAATCCCTCGTGGGTAGCCTCATACCCCGCACTTCGGTAGAATCGGTGTGCGTCGGTACGCTTTTTATTTGAACCTAGCATGATCTTGTAACACCCGGCTTCCTGTGCCAATTCGGCGGCATGGTCCATCAGCGCCCGGCCGATACCCTGGCTGCGGTGAGCTTCATCAACCACCATAAACTCCACCACCCCCCAATGCGAGATACCGTGCGCCAGACCCGGCAGAATAACCAAAACGGCCGTTCCCACTACCTCGCCGTCAACCTCGGCTACCAGCAAATAATAACCCTCCAGCGAGGACATCTCCCGGAATGCCTTCTGGCTAAACTCCGGTTCTGGCTTGACCATTTCCACTTCCGAAGGGTCCAGGACAAGTTGGAGGTACAACTCCAGTATGCGGGGAATATCAGACTCCGTCGCCGTTCTTATTATCATCATGTTTTCCTCGGTGCTAGAAAACAGACTGCCTGACAATGGTCTGCTCGCGGCTTTTACCCACCGAGATAAGACTCACCGGACGCGAGAGAAGCTCCTCTAATCTCAGCAGGTATTTCCGTGCATTTACCGGCAGTCCGTCAAAATCACGGATGTCATTGATTCTACTTTCCCAGCCCGGCAGTTCCTCGTAAACCGGCTGGCATCTCTCCAGTTCCAAGATACTGGCCGGGAAGTGGTCTACAGTCTTCCCGTCGAGTTTATATTCGGTGCATATCCTTATCTGCGGCATATTGTCTAGGACATCCAGACGTGTAACGGCGAGAGAATTAAAACCGTTAATCCGGATACTGAAGCGGGCGGCTACCGCATCGAACCATCCGCAGCGACGGGGACGCTGGCTTACCGCGCCGTATTCATGGGCAAGTTCTCTAATGGCTTCTCCGGTTTCATTCTTTAGTTCGGTGGGCATCGGCCCGGCACCGACTCTTGTCTGGTAAGCCTTGAAAATACCGAGGATATGAGTCAGGAGATTAGGAGCGATACCGGAGCCCAGACAGGCTCCGGCTGCTGTAGGCGATGAAGAAGTGGCAAAGGGATACGTGCCGAAATCAGGGTCCAGCAGGAATCCCTGAGCGCCTTCCAGCATCACGGGTTCGTTCCGTTCGATGGCCGCCGCTATAACGCTGGTCGTATCGCAGATACGTGGTGCCCAGCGGTCGGCATAGGCGCAGTACTGTTCGTATATTTCATCCGCCGAGAGCGACTCTTTGCCGTAAACCTTGGTCAGTATCCTGTTCTTGAATTCCAGCACCGTAGTTAATCGTTCACGCAGGGTATTCTTATCAAGGAGGTCACCGGCTCTGATGCCGGTCCGGGCCACCTTATCGGCGAAGGCGGGGCCGATGCCCTTGCGCGTCGTGCCGATGGCTTTCTCGCCGAGGGTTTCCTCTTCCAGTCCGTCGAAAGCGATATGATAGGGCATGATAAGATTGGCGCGGTCGCTGATGAGCAGTCGTGCAGTATCGATACCGCGGGAATTCAGATGGTCTACCTCGCTGTTCAGCACCGCGGGATTAAGTACTACTCCGTTACCGATAATGGAGGTTGTCCCCGGGTAAAAAACGCCCGACGGTGTCAGACGCAGCACAAAATGTCCGTGGGGATTAACCACCGTATGCCCGGCGTTATCACCGCCGGAGAACCGTACCACGTACCTGGCTTGCGCCGCCAGCATATCAACGACTTTTCCTTTGCCTTCATCTCCCCATTGCCCCCCGATAGCAGCTACAACCGACATATTTTCCTCCAGTTATAAAAATCCAGCCTTTATTCTAATGTCAGGGACATAATTTATCTATATAACTTTTGATAATCTCCTCGGGAAATACTATTCGGGCATGTTTCTGGTCTGGCGCCAGGCGTAAAACAGCCTTTGCCCGGCGGTAAGGAAGCTGAAAAAAGTGATGATTGACAGGGCAATCACCAGGACGTACTGGAACTGACTCAGCATCAGCCCCAGCGCCAGGATGATAACTCTTTCGGGACGCGTAAACAGCCCCACGTTGCCTTCGATTCCCATTGCTTCTATTCTGGAGCGGAGGTAGCTGACCGTGAAGGAACTGACCATGGCCAGACCCACCAGGACACTTTCGCCGACCTGCTGTCCCCGTACGTAAATCACCAGAATCGCCAGTAGTAATGCGGCTTCGGACAAACGGTCGAGAGTGGAGTCGAGAACGCCCCCGAAACGGGTGACCTTATTCGTAGCACGCGCCAGGGCGCCGTCGAGCATGTCAAAGAGACCCGCTATCAGTACCACGAAACCCGCGGCTAAGAGATGATTGGTGCCGATTAAGGCGGCGGCGCCTAACGTTATCCAGAATCCAAGCCAGGATACCAGATTCGGCGTAAGCGGGGTTCTGGCTAGAAGATTAACTACTGGCTGAGCAACACAATTAGATATAGCTTTACGCGCACCAGCAAGTCCGGCCATTATTTACTACTTTCCTGAGGTTGTAGCAACCGTTCTGGCCTCCGGTTTCGGGTGGATTTTTGAAGAAGCAACCTTATCGATGGTTTCCTGATAAAAATCCAGTATTCTCCGGGCAATGAGTGACCAGTCATATATCTGTGCTTTCTCTCTCCCCTTTTCCCCCATCTGCTGACGAAGCGACTTGTTTTTTATCAGCTTAAGCAGTGATTCCGTTAATTTTTCCGCGTCTCTCGGCGGGACCGACAGGCCTTCGACGCCGTCGGTAAGGACGTTGTTAAAGCCGTCGATAGCCGTGGCGATAATCGGCTTGCCCACCGACATAGCCTCGAGCAGCACAATGCCGAAGCTTTCGCGTCCCGTAGCCGGAAAGCAGACAATGTCAGCCGTCTGGTAATACCGCGGCAAATCGCTATATGTGGAATACCCGGCGAAAACCACGTCTTTCAGGCCTTCTTTAGCTATCCGCTTTTCGTATTTTTTACGCAGCCGGGTTCCGGGACCCACGGCAATAAGACGGCAGTCAGGCACCTCCTGAATCACATGCTTGTAGGCTTTAAGCAGGTAGTCGAACCCCTTCCTTTTCTCCAGCCGCCCCACGAAGAGGATGTTACATTTCCCGTCCGTATATTTTTCGATTGGTGTGGCGTGGCTGTTAAAGTGCCCGGTATCAATCCCGTTGGGTATAATGGTGTACTCTCCGGGGTAATAGGCGTTGATGTAGTCCTGGGCGGTCGGCGAGACGGCGATACGCCCGTCCAGCTTGCGGTACCACCGGTCCAGGTAGAATTTTACTACCGGACCGAACAGCGTGTACCAGGGCTTGGCTCCCGAGGCGTGGAAAGTGCCGACCATAGGTGACAGATGCATCTGGAGGGTGGTGGTGTTCAGCGTCGGCATCAGGGGCTCGTGGAGGTGGCAGATATCGAATTTCTCTCTCTCGAAAGCCTCCCTTATCTGGGCTTCTATTTTCACGGCAACAGTGATACGGGCGATGGAACCGCTGACCGGGAAAGAACGCGGATTGCCGATGCGGATAAAGCGGTCGCCGAGGGTGTGCATCGCCTCCGAGGCGGGGGCGATAATCTTGACCTTATGACCCATCCGGGTAAATTGTCTTTCCAGGCATGAGATATGGTTGACTACGCCTCCGGGATAAGCAAAGTCATAAGGAGACACCAGGGCTATTTTCATGGGCAGCTACTTGGCTACCTCCTGCTTTTTCGTTGGCGATGGTAGAGCGGTAGCCTTAATAAAATCCTCGACCATTTTATGGGCTTCATCGTCCGTGTACTGCACCGGAGGTGATTTCATGAAGTAAGCGGAAGGAGCGCCGAGTTCGCCCTTCAAGCCGTTATTCAGTGCCAGTTTGCAGCACCTGATGGCATCGATTACCACTCCGGCCGAGTTAGGGCTGTCCCATACCTCCATCTTCATGTCGATTATCAGCGGAACATCGCCGAAAGTACGTCCCTCCATCTTGATATGGCAGTACTTGCGGTCTTTCAGCCACGGAACGTAATCGCTGGGTCCTACGTGTATATCATCGGGGTTCATCTCGTAATTCAGCTGAGAGGTAACTGCCGATGTCTTTGATATTTTCTTGGATTCCAGACGTTCTCGTTCCAGCATATTCAAAAAATCGGTATTACCGCCGAAGTTAAGCTGGTAGGTGTGTTCCAGCTTCACTCCCCGGTCCATGAAAAGCCGGGCCAGGAGGCGGTGCGTGATGGTGGCGCCTACCTGCGACTTTATATCGTCGCCGATAACCGGCAGTCCCTTGTCGGCGAATCTTTTCTGCCAGTATTTCTCCTTGGCAATAAACTGCGGAATACAGTTAATGAATCCACAACCGGCATCCAGCACCTGCTCGACGTACCATTTGGTGCCTTCCTCGCTGCCTACCGGCAGGTAGTTAAGAACGACGTCTGTCTTGGTGTCCTTGAGGATACCGACGATATCGGCGGTAGGTCCCGGCGCTTTCTGGATTATCTGGGATAGATATTTACCCAGCCCGTCGTGGGTCATACCTCTATCAACCTTTACCCCCATTGGCGGTACTTCGCAGAATACGTAGGTATTGTTCGGCTTGGTGTAAATGGCCTCGGCAAGGTCTTTGCCGACCTTGTTCTTATCGATATCGAAGGCGGCAACGAAGTTGATATCCCTGACGTGGTAGCCGCCGAGGTTGACGTGCATCAACCCGGGTACGAATTCACCTTCCTTGGCGTCTTTATAGTAGTGAATGCCCTGGACTAACGACGAGGCGCAGTTTCCCACGCCGATTATGGCAACGTTTATCTTTCCCATTATCTGATTTCTCCCCTTTCTCAACCGATGCTTTCACCCGGTCTTGATAATTTAAGCCAGCATCCGTTTGAATATACCCCCTTCAGGCGTGAATGTCAAGGCATGCTCGTAGTGGTATATCGTGATTTTATTTTCTTTTTATATGATTAATAAGTGTGATAAGTGCTAAACAAACACCTTCTTCGGCTCCCAGAACCCCCGGCTCTTGGACCGCCGCAGAATGCCCAGGAAACGCCCGTCCCGGGAATAAGCCCGGCAGTATCGGTAGCTCGAATCTTTACTATTACCTGTATCGTTATCCCCCTGAATTATTACCCTTCCCGTTTTGAAGGCTTTCTCGTTGTCTTTATCGATGACTATTGCCGGTAAGTCCTGAAGGACAATATCGATGGGGTGGAGAAGCTCTTGCCAGTTTCCATTCTGGCATGCCTCCTCAAACTGCGGTAGCGATATTGCGTCCTCGATATCGAAGATGCCGCACCGCGTACGCACCAGGCTCTTTAGAAATGCTCCGCAGCCCAGGTGTTCGCCGAGGTCGTAGGCCAGCGAGCGGATATAGGTGCCCTTACTGCATTCAACCTCTACCATGGCTACCGGCTTGCGCCACGAGATGAGTTCCAGGCGGTGAATTACCGCTACCCGCTTTTTCCGCTCTACCGTGATACCGACACGCGCCAGTTTGTAGAGCGGCTGGCCCCGGTGCTTGACGGCGCTGTACATCGGCGGGGTCTGCTCGATGCGTCCCCGGAAAACATCCAGCGCGGCTTCTACCCGCCGCTTCTTAATTTCGGTGATGTCACCCTCGTGTGTAATCCGTCCGCTGCCGTCATAGGTATCGGTAGCTCTTCCGAATTCAATCCGGGCGCGGTAGGTCTTGGTGGTATTGACCAGAAACTCGATGACCCGCGTGCCCTGTCCCAGGCACACCGGGAGGACGCCCGTAGCTTCCGGGTCGAGGGTGCCGGCATGTCCCACCCGTCGCTCTCCGCTCAGTTTCCTTATCCTGGCGACGATGCTGAAGGATGTCTTGCCCTTCGGCTTGTTGATATTTATTATTCCGTCCAAAGTATGTCCTTGTCTCAGGAATATTTATCTGGATGAGAGGGCTGGGTTGGAAAAACTACGTAATATATCCCGGGAACGTAACCGGCAGCTATTGCTCCCGTTCCGTGCTTACTTCGTCGATAAGCCGCAATATCCGGTCACCGTGTTCTATGGAATCATCCCAGGTAAAACTCAGTTCCGGAATGCGTCGCAGCCTTACCTTCTGGGCGAGTTCCGTGCGCAGGAAACCGGCCGCGGCATTCAGCACCCCCAGTATCTTCTCCTCGTCCTGCTTGCCGCTCAGGCTGCTGATGAAAATTTTGGCGTGCCGCAGGTCGGGTGATGTGGAAACCTCGGTCACCGCGATGAAACTATCGAGTCGGGGGTCTCTAAGCTGACGCTGGATTAATTCGCTGATTTCTTTGCGAATGAGGGTATTAACTCTTTCTATACGATGTGCCATGATTTGAAATCCGGTGGGTGTAAGTTAACTGGACTTTTCCATTTTATAAAATTCCAGCGTATCACCGACGGCGAAATCCCCGAAGTCCTTGATGCCCACACCGCACTCGTAACCCGCCGCCACCTCTCTGGCATCGTCCTTAAAGCGTTTCAGACTGCTTACCGTAGATTCGATGATTACTTCTTTACCCCGGTATACTCTCACCGATGAATTACGGACAATTTTACCGTCCGTGACATAAACCCCGGCCGCCTTGGCCCCCTTACCCGCGGAGAAGACGGCTCTGACTTCCGCCCGCCCCTCGATTACTTCGACGAACTTGGGCTCCAGCATGCCCTTGAGGGCTTTGGCCACGTCATCCGATAGGGTATAAATCACGTTGTAGTAACGTATATCTACCCTCTGGATGGAGGCTACCTGACGGGCGCCCTCTTCGGCGCTGACATTGAAACCGATAATCAGTCCGTTGGATGCCATCGCCAGCATAACATCGCTCTCGGTAATGTTGCCGGTGCCGCTGTGGATAATTCTCACCTGGACTTCATCACTGCCCAGTTGTTCCAGCGAATGCCTTATCGGCTCGATGCTGCCCTGGACGTCGGTCTTGAGAACGACATTCAGTTCCTTCACCTTACCGGCGCTTATCTGGTCGTATAAATTATCAAGATTGATAGATTTCGCCGTAGTAGAGGTATTACGCTCCATTTCTTCTTTTTGCTTCTCTAACATGGTCTGGGCATGGCGCTCATCGGCTACCGCTGTGAGCGTATCACCGGCATGAGGTACGATATTCAATCCCAGAATCACTACCGGGGTTGACGGTTCGGCTTTTTTTATCCGCTTGCCCAAATCGTTGAACATGGCTTTAATCCTGCCCCAGGTATTACCGACTACTATCGTGTCGCCCAGTTTCAGGGTTCCCGCCTGCACCAGCACCGTCGCCAGGGGTCCCTGTGTCTTGTCTACTTCGGCTTCGATAACCACTCCGGCCGCCGGTTGGTTCGGTGATGCTTTCAGCTCCTCCATTTCCGCAACGAGTAGCAGACTCTCCAGCAAAGCGGGAATGCCCGTCTTTTCTTTAGCCGATATTTCAACGCAGACGGTATTACCCCCGTACTCTTCAATAACCAGACCGGCTTCGGCAAGCTGCTGTTTCACCAGGTCTATATTGGCGTTTTCCCGGTCAATCTTGTTAATCGCCACCACGATAGGTACCTCGGCAGCCTTGGCGTGATTTATCGCCTCTATCGTCTGGGGCATAACCCCGTCGTCGGCGGCTACTACCAGAATGGTGACATCGGTTATATTGGCGCCGTGGGCGCGCATGGCGGTAAAGGCTTCGTGACCCGGTGTGTCCAGGAAGGTTATTTTCTGGCCGTTAACCGTCGCCTGGTAGGCACCGATATGCTGGGTGATACCCCCTGCTTCGGAATCTACCACGTTCGTCTGCCGGATAGCATCGAGTAGCTTGGTCTTGCCGTGGTTGACATGCCCCATGACGGTAACTACCGGGGGACGGGGCTGCAGGTCTTTTGAGTCTTTGCCGTAGCGCTTTTTAAGTTTCTTGCTCTTTTCGGCGGCACTGGCAAGACGCTGTTCTTTCAGGGGTTTCAGCTTCGGTTTAAAGCCGAAGGAGCTTATGATAGCAGCGGCCGTTTCATAATCTATTATCTGGTTGATGTTGGCCATGATGCCGTTTCTCATCAACTGTTTGATGATTTGAATGGAATCCACGTCCAGAAGGTCAGCCAGCTGCCTGATTCCCACCGAGTTAGGGATATTGATAACCGGTACCTTGACCGCTGCGGTCTTTTTTTCTGCTTTCTCGGCAACAGGTTCGGCTACATTATCCGGTTGGCTGGTCTTCGGCACTAGTTTTCTCCTTTAAAAAGGGTTTCGCCGCTTATTTTCAGCTCCTCGCGGTTTTCCTCGCTGAGAGTACTGCGCAACGTACGCTCCAGCTGTTTTCCCGTCAATGCTTTCTCCCAGCAGTCACGGGTCGGGCATACGTAGGCACCCCGCCCGTTCTTCTTCCCGGTACTATCGAGCTCGATATTACCATCGGGTGTACGCACCACGCGCACGAGCTCCCGTTTGGTTTTCACTTCCCTGCAGCCAACACAGGTGCGCTGCGGGATGTGTTTTAAGCCAGCAGCATTTGTATTAGAAGTATTCTTCATCATCTTCGACAGTGTAATCCTTCTGTCCCTTCCTCACTTTAACACCGTCTTCGCTGGTGTCTTTAACGTAAGAACCCTTCCTCTTTTTCTTAGTTTTGTCTGATTTAGTACTCGACCTGCCGCGTCGGGCGGGCATTATATCTTCGGCAAAACGCAGTTGAGGTTTTCCACGCGCTTCTGCAGTCTGCGCGAACATCTGCGACGGCATAATCATTTCCTCGGCGACCGGCTCCTCTTCTTCCTCTTCAGCTTCCTCCTCAACAGCCTCTTCTGAAATCTCCAGCGACTCCAGTGTCGCCGTTATCTCCTCCGGTATCTCCTCGGTTATGACCTGCTCTTCTTCGGGCTCGATTGTTTCGGCTTCGACCGCTTCGGCTTCTATCATCTCGGCTTCGACTTCTTCTACAGCCGCTGCCTTGGGTTCTTTCTTGGTTTCCGCTACTTTCTCGGCTTCGGCGGTGGAGGAGCTCTTAATGTCGATTCGCCACCCGGTAAGCTTGGCGGCTAGTCTGGCGTTTTGTCCCTCTTTCCCTATCGCCAGGGATAGCTGCTTGTCAGGTACGATAACCGTAGCTGCCTGCTCCTCTTCATTTAGTTCCACGCGCATTATATGGGCGGGGCTGAGAGCGTTGGCAATAAAGCCGGTAAGGTCGGCATTCCACATGACAACGTCTATCTTTTCGCCGTTCAGTTCGCTGACGATGTTCTGTATCCGTATGCCCCGTAGACCGACGCAGCAGCCCACCGGGTCGATGCCCTCCTGCTTGGCAGCCACGGCGATTTTACTTCGGTATCCTGCCTCGCGGGCAATGCCTTTTATCTCGACTGTCCCGTTATATACCTCCGGGACTTCCAGTTCGAAAAGTCGGCGGAGCAGGTCGGGGTGAGAACGCGATACGATTACGCGGGGACCTTTACTGGTTCGGGCTACCTGTAGCAGGACGACTTTAAGTCGCTGTCCCACGCGGTAGCGTTCCGTGCGTACCTGTTCGGAAGGCGGTAATATGGCTTCGGTTCGGCCCAGGTCGATGTTGACCTGCCCGAGTTCGAAGCGCTGCACGACGCCGCTGACAACCTCCCCTTCCCGGTCGGCGTACTCCTCGAAGATGGCGCTGTGCTCGGCTTCATGGAGTCTCTGTAAAATTACCTGCTTGGCGGTTTGCGCCGCGATACGTCCGGCGTTAGAGGGGGTGGACTCCACCATCAGGGTTTCGCCGACTTCTACATCCTCTTTAATTTTTTTGGCTTCTCGCAGCGCTATCTCGGTGTTCCTGTCTTTTACCAGCCTGACTACTTCTTTTTCCGCCCACACTTCTACTTTACCGCTATTGGGGTCTATTTTTACCGCGATATTCTGGTTAGTACCGAAATTGTCCTTCTTGTAGGCTGAAACCAGCGCCGCCTCAACAGCGGTAAGAACCACGTCTTTCGGCAGGTTCTTCTCAGCCGACAACTGAGTTATAGCGAGCAAAAATTCGCTCTTCATCTCGGATTTAACCTCCGGACTATAATAAATTGTTAATAAAAAAGTGGGAATCAAACCCACTTCACTACTAAAACATCTTAACTTATCAGGTGAATTATAACATAGCAAATGCCATGATGCAAGTCAAGTATCGCTGTTTTCAAACAGAATATCCCTTCTTTCTATGAATATTTCTATTTCAATGTGTTATCGAAAAAGGCGGTTACCTTATCGATATACTCCGTCGGACTGGTTACATAGGCTTTAACATGGTCGGCGCCCGGGACAATCCACAGCGTATCATCGGGATTCTGAGATGCCTCGTATAGTCTGTAGGCGTGGTCCAGCGGTACGAAGTCGTCCTCTTTGCCGTGGATGAACAGGATAGGCCGCGGCGCAATCTCGGGGACGTTCTCGACCGGTTTTACGGCGTTGAAGTCTACGCCGTACATGATATTGACCATAAACAGCACGGGGGTGAGGAAGAACCCGGGAAACCTGGTACGCTTTGTGAATTCCCGTTCCATGATGCCCGTCATATCGGCGAAGCTGCTGTCGGCGACGACACAATCGATGTTGGTCTCCTCGGCCGCTCCCATGAGAGCGGTGGCGGCGCCCATGGAAAAGCCCAGCACGCCGATACTTTCGAAGCCCCGCTCCCTCACGAAATCAACGGCGCCCAGCAGGTCCTTTCTTTCATGATAGCCCGCCGATAGCCGGTCGCCTTCGGACTCTCCGTGACCGCGGAAGTCGAACATCAGGACATTATAATCGTTGGCTATTAACTCGGCGGCAATGCCCATCATGTTCACACCCGGGTCGGACCGGTTGGACCCGGCCCCGTGGAGCATAATTATAACCTGCTCGCTATCCGGTGAGGGAAGGAACCAGCCGTGCAGTATCAGGTGGTCTTCACGACTGGGAAACGTAATATCTTCGTAGTCCAGGCCCAGGTCGGCCGGGTTTATCGTGACGGGTATTCTTTCCACTCTGGTTGCCGAGGCGCCCAGGTAAACCGACAGGCCCAGGAAGGCTACTATCACCAGGACGACTACACCTATTATTGCTTTCAGCCACCATTTCATTACCGTTTCCTCCGGTTGCCGCGGCGGATTAAACCGAGCCTGGCCAATTTATTATAGCCGTATTCGTACTTTTGTCAAAGCTAAATAATATCTTTTCCCACCCGACCGCCCTCGCAGCATCAGTCTGTTAGCCCGTAAAATCACCCCCACCCTTTTGTCCCCCTTTCGTAAAGGGGGATTTAAACCTTTCTACACAACACCCCCAAACGGGGAGTAGCTCCTCTTATTTATAATTCTCCCTCTCCAAACAGAATATTCAGGATTTTCTCCTGTGCCCCGTTTGGAGAGGGGGTCAGGGGGTGAGGTATAAAATAACCTTGGATACCCGGCAATCTTAATTTATCTTTTACCGCCCACAACCCTTTTTCATCGTGCCAGTGTCCGGAAGATAGTACCCACCCCACCAAATCTCTTTTGGCTTTAGTGGCAAGGAATGTGTATAATATTTACGGTATATTAAATAGATTACCACTCAGGGCAGGAGTGTTTCGTTTGAATATCGGCGAATTAAAAAATTCGGTCATTAAGGACATAGAAAGCCGCTCACAGCAGCTTGAGGAACTGAGCCGGAAGATACATGATAATCCGGAAACAGCCTTAGAGGAGCATCAGGCGGCTGAATGGCTGTCCGGGTATCTGGAAGACAACGGCTTTGCTCTGGAGCGTGGTATCTGTAAGCTACCCACCGCTTTCTGGGGGAGGTACGGTAAAGGCAAGCCGACTATCGCCATACTGGCTGAATACGATGCTCTTCCTAAGCTGGGGCACGCCTGCGGTCATAACCTAATCGCCACCTCTGCTGTGGCGGCTGGCGTAGCTTCCAGGATAGCCGTCGATGCGCTGGGCGGATGTGTTGCCGTTATCGGTACGCCCGGTGAGGAGTTGACTGGTGGTAAAGCTATCATGGCCGACCGGGGAGCTTTCGATGATATCGATGCGGCGATGATTGTTCATCCGGGTGGTGGCAACCGCGTCGTCATGAATACCCTCGCCTGCCAGACGCTGGTCGTTGAATTTCTCGGCAAGGCAGCCCACTCCTCCGCAGAACCGGAACTGGGTATCAATGCCCTGGAAGCCATGATTCAATCTTATAATGCCATTAACTCGTTGCGACAGCACATTAAAGACGGGGCCCGTATTCACGGTGTTATTACCGACGGCGGCGAGGCGGCCAATATCGTTCCCGCCCATACCGCCGCCAGCTTTTTCGTGCGGGCTGAGGATGACGACTATCTCGATGTGCTCAAAGAAAAGGTCATCGACTGCTTCAACGGTGCCGCGATAGCCACCGGCGCCGAGTTGAAGTATAAATGGGACGATGTACGCTATGCGGCGATGATTAATAATATGACCCTGGCGCGTCTGTTTCAGGATAATATGAAAACGCTGGGATATGATATCCCGCTGAGAGGCGATAAAATCTGGGGAGGCAGCAGCGATGTCGGCAATGTTTCCCGGCTGGTACCTACCATTCAGCCGCTGGTATCTATCGCTGCCGGCGATGTGTTGATACATACCCCGGAGTTCGCTGTGGCGGCAAAGTCTAAAGATAGCCTCCAGTCCATGCTTGGTGCCGCTAAAGCTATGACGATGACGCTTATCGACCTTCTGTCAGACCCTGATAATTTAAATAGAGCCCGGGAAGAGTTCGGTAAAAGAAAATAATTGCTAAGGGGTGTTCAAGAGGGGCCAAGCCCCTCTTCACTCGCGTTATCGCTTGGTGGGGAGGCCAGTGTGATATGTGGGATGAAAATCTTGTCGGTCAGGGAGTAAAATAGATATATGATAATTGCCGTTGATGCTGCCGGTGGTGATTACGCCCCTCATGAGGTAGTCAAGGGTGCGGTTACCGCCGCTCAGGAGTTTGGTATAGAAATCGCTCTGGTAGGCAGAAGGAACGTGCTCCACGTGCTTACCGGACGTTCCTCGCGTAAGGAAACCATTAGTATTGTCGATGCCAGCCAGGTTATCGACTATGATGAACCGCCCATAAAAGCGCTCCAGAGCAAGCCGAACTCGTCGATAGTCGTCGGCATTAACCTGCTGAAAAGCGGAAACGCTGCGGCATTTGTGTCAGCGGGAAATACCGGGGCGGTCGTCGCCGCGTCGCTACTCACCCTGGGCAAGGCTAAAGGCGTCAGCCGACCGGCCATCGGTTGTTTCCTGGATACCATATCGTCGATGCCGCCGCTGCTGGTTGATGCCGGAGCCAACTCCGATTGCCGTGCCAAGCACCTGCTCGAGTTTGCTAGGTTGGGCTCTCTTTATAGTATGAATATCCTGAAAATCCCCTCACCGCGTGTCGGATTACTCAGCAACGGCATTGAGGATGGTAAGGGAAATCGCCTTGTCCACGAGACTTATAAATTGCTGAAAAAAGACAAAGACATTAATTTCGTCGGCAATATAGAAGGACATGATATCACCAACAGGACCGTTGACGTTATTGTCACTGACGGATTTACCGGTAATATCGTCCTCAAGACCGTCGAAGGCTATAGCGATAACTTCCTGACCTCGGTAAGGCAGATAGGGCATGTCTTTTCCAGCGCCTCAAGCGTACGCGGTCGTGATTTGTTGCGTGATATCGGCCTGGACTCATGGATTGAGAAACTGGACTATACCGAATACGGGGGGGCATGTCTCCTCGGTATCAACGGTAATGTCATTATTGCCCACGGACGCAGTAAAGCCAGGGCTATTAAAAACGCCATCGGTCTGGCTAAGGAAACGGTAGAACGAAGTATTACGGAAATAGTTCAGGAGGAAAATGATGAGCAAACCAGTGGAGATTGAAGAAGCTAAATTTGAAGAAGTGGTTTTAAAGGCGGAAACACCGGTGCTGGTCGATTTCTGGGCGCCATGGTGCGGACCCTGCCGGATGGTGGCGCCAGTGGTTGAAGAGCTGGCGGAGGATTACGACGGTAAAGTGGGTTTTTTCAAGATAAACGTCGATAATAGTCCCAAGATTGCCAGTCAGTACGGCGTCATGAGTATTCCCACTCTGATGCTCTTCAAAGACGGCCAGCCAGTGGCTAATATTATCGGCTTCAGGCCCAAGGGCGAATTGAAAAAGAGCCTGGATGAAGCACTGTAATCCGGAATATAAAACATTCAGGCTATCAGTGGGGTGAGTTTGATGGATAAATCCCCGAAGAAATACAATGTCATCATTATCGGTGGCGGACCGGCCGGGCTTAGTGCTGGCATTTACACCGCCAGAGCCAGGCTGAAAAGTCTCCTCATTGAAAGGGGAGCTATCGGCGGTCAGATTCTGAATACGGAGTGGGTAGAAAATTACCCCGGCTTTCCCGATGGCGTCAGCGGTATCGACTTGACCGAAGCGATGCATAAGCAGGCGGAGAAATTCGGACTGGAAACTCTACTCGCTGATGTTACCGGTGTGAAGCTTACCGACGTACAAAAAACGGTTGAGACATCCGAGGATAGCTATGCCGCTCAAGCTGTCATCATCGCCAGTGGCTCGGAAAGACAGAAACTCGGTATCCCCGGCGAAGCCGAATACACCGGCAAGGGTGTGTCTTACTGCGCCACCTGCGACGGTGCTTTCTTTAGAGACAAACCGGTGGCGGTGGTGGGAGGCGGCAACGCCGCCATTACCGAGGCTCTCGAACTTACCAAATTCGCCTCGGATATCACGGTTATCCACCGTCGCGATGAGCTCCGCGCTACTAAAATATTGCAGGAGAAAGCCTTCACGGAACCCAAGATTAAAATCCTCTGGGATAGCGTCGTCGATGAAATTACCGGTGATACTTTCGTCAAGAAGGTAAAGGTCAGCAATGTCAAGACCAAGAAAAAATCAACTCTTAATGTAGCCGGGGTTTTCATGGCGGTAGGTTTCAAACCCAATACGGAGTATCTCAAAGGCGCCATAAAGCTTGATAAAAACAACGCCATAATCACGGATGATAAAATGGCAACGAACGTTCCCGGTGTTTTTGCCGTGGGTGATATCCGCAGCGGTTCCATCCGCCAGGTAATATCGGCTACCGGTGACGGCGCCGTCGCTGCCGTTAACGCTGAGAAATATATTACCGGTCTATAAATTTTCAAGAAGTTTTCAAAAAAAATCCATTGACGTAACGTGGGTATTGGTGGTTTTGTTTCCATTACTTGAAGTATAATAGGCAGTAATCATCTAAAGGAGTACTCGTAGTGAAAGTTGTATTTATTGAAGATGTTCCTGATGTAGCCCTGGCCGGACAGACCAAGGAGGTGGCCGATGGCTACGGCAGGAATTATCTGCTGCCGAAAAAGCTGGCGGTGCTGGCGGATTCGGCGGCTTCAAATATTCTTAAATCGCAAATGAAACAGGTCCTGGTCAAGCGGGCGCAGGCCGAATCGGAAATGAAGGAAATCGCCGGGAAACTCGACGGTGCGGAAATCACCATCAAAGCTAAAGCTGGCGAAAAAGAACGTCTCTATGGTTCGGTAACCAGCGCCGACATTGCCGCTGAGCTCGGTAATATCGCCGGACAGGCTGTAGATAAGAGGAAGATTGACCTCGAGGAGCCGATTCGTCAGCTGGGTGTTTATGAAGTAGCTCTGAAATTTACCCATGATATCACGGCCGCCATCATGGTTACGGTTGAGTCGGAAGAAGCAGTCGCGGAAGCCGAGGTAAAAGAGGAGAAAGAAGAAAAGAAACCCAGGGCCAGAAAGGCTAAAAAAGCCGGGGAAGCTGAAGCCGTAGCGGAGGAGACTGTCGTTGCCGAGGAAGAAGGGGAGGCAAAGGCTGAAGAAACTGAGGCAAAGGTAGAAGAGTTAGAAATAAGGCTTGAGGAAGCTGAAGTAACCGGGGTAAAAGCGGAGGAGGCAGAGGCGAAGGCGGAAGAGACTGTAACCAAAACTAAAAAACCTAAAGCTAAGAAAAAGACCACGAAAAAGGCTGAGGCCAAGGTAGAGGAGAAAGAATCGAGTGAATGAAGCCAGGTTACCACCCAACGATTCCGATGCCGAAGAAGCGGTCATCGGGTCGCTGCTGATTGACGGAGCCGCTATCTTCCAGATTAGTGATTTCCTGCAGCCCGGTGATTTTTACTTTGAGCCGAGCCGCTGGCTCTATGAAGGCTGCATGGCGCTATACCAGCGTGATGAGGCTATCAATCAGATTACCCTGGCGCAGGAGATGTCGCGGCGGGGAAGGCTGGATTCATGCGGCGGTGCGGCTCACCTGAGCTATCTGATATCTATCTGTCCCACCTCTATGGATATCGAGCACTACGCCCGCATCGTCTATCGCCTGTCGGTAATGCGCCAGATGATTTCCGCGGGCGATAATATCACCGCTATCGGCTATCAGGCCAGTCCCGACGTTGAAGAAAGTCTCGCTAAAGCGGAAAGCATCCTGTTCAGTCTGCGTCGTACCCAGGGCGCCAACGAATTAACGCATATCCGTCAGGTGCTTGATAAGTATTTCGAGGAGACCCCCGCGCCAACCGAAGGACGCGCCGAGCAGTTGCCGTACGTGCTTTCCAGCTTTCCCGGTCTGGACGAATTCCTCGGCGGCTTCCAGCGTGCCGACCTGATTATCATTGCCGGACGACCCAGCATGGGCAAGACCAGCCTGGCGCTGAATATTGCCCGGAATGCGGCGGTGGAACACCGCGCCTGTGTCGCCCTGTTCAGCCTAGAAATGGCCCGCGATTCGCTGGTGATGCGTCTCCTTTCCAGCGAGTCCGGGGTCAATTCCCGGCGCGTGCGTTTCGGTTCACATACCGAGGATGAGGAAAGACAGGTAATGGAGGCTACCGGTATTCTCTCGGAGTCTCCTATTTATGTTGATGATACCCCGATGATTCGCATCGCGGAGATGCGCAGCAAGGCTCTCCGCCTCAACTACGAGCGTGGTATCGACATGGTGATTCTTGATTACCTCCAGCTGATGCAGGGGGAGGGGAGAAACGAGAACCGGGTCAACGAAATCAGTTATATCTCGCGCTCCCTCAAGGCGTTAGCCCGTGAGATTAACGCCCCCGTAATAGCGGTCTCGCAACTCAGCCGCGCCGTGGAATGGCGCGCTTCCCACGAGCCCCAGCTCTCCGACCTTCGTGAGAGCGGCAGTATCGAGCAGGACGCCGACGTTGTCCTTTTTATCTATCGCGATGAGTATTACTATAAGACTGAAGAAGAATGGCTCGTCGTCCATCCCGACCGTGAATACCCCCGCGAGGAAGCCGATGTCATCATTGCCAAGCACCGCAACGGACCCACCGGCCGGATAAAACTGCGTTTCCGGCACAGTCTGGCCAGGTTTGAAAGCATCAGCAGCGAGGAGCCGAGTATGCTATGAAGAAATTCGAAGGTTTCCCCGCCAGAATGGAATATACTCCTCTGCCCAATGTCTTTATCAGCGGCTTGTTGCCGCATATCAATGATATAGCTGAACTCAAGACTACCCTGCACGTCCTGACCAGGCTATACCGGAAAAAGGGCTACCCCCGCTATGTCTCCTTCCAGGAGCTGCTGACGGATGAAAGCCTCATGAGCGGACTTAAGGCGGAGGGCGAGTCACCGGAAATAGTATTACAAAATGCTCTGGAGAAGGCGGTCGGGCGGGGAACGCTGTTGCCGCTAGCGATGGAAAAGGACGGCACATCTGGAAACGTTTATTTCCTGAATAGCATCGCCAATCGTCAGGTGATAGAGAAAATTCAGAATGGGGAACTTGAGCTTACCGGACTAAAGACTGCGGGCAAGAAATATGTCCCGCCTGAGGAATTGCCGGATATATTTACCCTCTATGAGGAGAATATCGGTATCCTGACCCCCATGATTGCCGACGAGCTTCGTGAAGCCGAGAAGCTGTATCCCAGGGAATGGATAAGCGATTCCATTAAAGAAGCGGTTTTATATAACAAGCGAAATATTAAATATATCCTCAAGATACTGGAAAACTGGGCGGCGGAAGGTAAAAACGATGGAACATATCAGCGACATCCTGAAAAGACAGACCCGGACAAGTACATCAAGGGAAAATACGGACACATGGTCCGACGATGATGTAGAGTCTCCGGCCAGCCCGGACTGTACTATCTGCAAGGGCGCGGGCATCATCCACCCGCTGCTGCCCTCCGGGAAGCCGGACTACAGTCGCGTCGTGCGCTGCCCCTGCACCCGGAGGGAACTCGCTGACGAACGACGTTCTCGTCTGGTACAGTACAGCAACCTGGGCTCGCTGACGCGCCTAACCTTCGAAAATCTGGAGCCCCTGGGAAAGAGCGGCAATCCCTCCAGCCAGGCGAAGTTTAAAGCCGCTTATCAGGCGGCTCAAGAATTCGCCACCGACCCCGTGGGCTGGCTGGTCCTGGGTGGTCCCAGCGGCGGTGGTAAGACCCATCTGGTCGCGGCTATCGCCAACGAACGGATAGCTCAGGGACATCCGGCTTATTATATCTCCGTACCCGACCTTCTCGACAGGCTGAGAACATCCTTTATGCCTGATAGCGAAATTCCCTACGATGAGTTCTTCGAACAGGTACGCAACGCCCCGTTGCTGGTTCTCGACGACCTCGGCGCGCAGAGCGCTACCGCCTGGGCTAAAGAGAA
>CAZCZJ010000042.1:0-19097 GCA_964503235.1 uncultured Dehalococcoidaceae bacterium
CGCTTCGCCCACCAGCCAGGTGGTCACCCCGGGGCGCAGGCAGCCGGTAATCACATGGTCGCCGCGTCCCAGAGAGGCGTGGATATGCAGCACGGGTTTGCCGTCCTTGTCCGGGGCTATAATACCCACTCCCACCACCTCGTGGGCGCCGTCAACGGGGATGTAAACGGGGTCGGGGGGCATTTCGTCGGTCTGGCGCGGTCCTGATACCACCTGCCCGCCTCCTATGCCTCCCACCAGCACAACCTGACCACATTTAATGCTATTTTCGGTAGCAAACTTTTGAAGGCAGTCGGGCAGGACATCGCCGTCCTCCAGCCTCACCACGAACACCCGCCCTATTTTCCCCTCGCTGGCTTTCATCGCTACATTATAGCACCTGAGCGGGGTTATTCAATAGCGTACAGCTTGCCGTCGTAAGAGCCCACGTACACCACCCCGTCCGCCACAGCAGGGGAGGACACTATTCTATCACCGGTGGGGAATTCCCAGAGTACGGCACCGCTGTCGGCGGCCAGGGCGTAGAGGTTGCCATCGTCGCTGCCGACGTAAATGGTGTTATCGGCAAAAGCAGGTGAAGAAGAAATCGTTGCTCCGCTTACAAACCTCCAGAGTTCCTCTCTCGTATCCGTGGTCAGAGCTATCAGGTCACTGCCTGTACCTGCATAGATTACATTGCCTGATACCATCGTGGAGCACCTGCCTTCCGCCATCGTATTGTAGGTCCAGATAAAACCGGCGGGCGTCGGCGGACTCGGGGCGATGCCATATATGTTCGCCCAACGCCACAGATTGGTGATTCTGTGTTCCAGTATCCAGTTCCTGGTTTTGATATCGATAGCCCATATTATCCCGCGATTACTGACCACATAGCCGATGCCGTCCTGGGTTACCGGAGAAGTGGATGTACCCGAGTAAGCCTTGAACTTCAGACGCTGCTTGCCCGAGTGGGCATTCAGGGCATAGATGTAACCGTCCATTGACCCGACGAGTAAAATACCTTCGGATATGGCCGGCGATGATATCACCATGTTTTCCGTTCTGAAAGACCATGCTTTTTCGCCGGTCTCGGTATTTACGGCGTATACATTATAATCGTCCGCACCGAAGTAGACCTTATCGTTGCCGATAGCCGGTGAAGAACGAATGGGATAGATTACATTAAAAGCCCACAGTTGTTCACCGGTGACAGCATCCAGCGCGTACAGATTACCGTCGTTCGACCCGAAATAGACGACTCCGTTAGCGATTACCGGCGAGGAGTCTATCCGGCTGCCTGTCTGAAACTGCCAGACAAGGTCACCGGTGTCGGCGTCCAGTGCGTAAAGCCTGCCGTCCCTTGAGCCCACGTACACTATATCGTTGGCAATCGCCGGTGATGAGTGAATAATGTCTCCAGTGGCAAACGACCATTTGAGTTTACCTTGCGGAACAATTCCAGTGTCACCGGTGCTGCCGGAATGGAGAGGGTCATGGCGGAACATCGCCCAGTCTCCGGGCTGTGATGTCGAGCTCAGACTTTCAGGTAATCTGACTAATAAGTCAGTAAAACTATACAGGTAAAAGAATAAAATAAGCAGGCAGATGACGCCGATAATACTAAAGATGATTATTTTTCTGCGTTTGAAATAGGATTTTCTTCTCTTTTCGAACTCTTCATCTTTTTTGAATACTTGACTCTCCATGGGGAATAGCTAACCTTCTTAGTGATAGTCGTTTGTGCGATTATATCACAAACCGACTAAAGCTTTCTTACCTGCCGCCCAGATACTGCAGTGCTATCCTGATTTTTTCCTCGAGGTTGAGGTTGGTGTCGGCAGGGAGATTGGCAACGGCTTTGGTCGCTTCGGCGGCGGAGTAGCCCAGTGAGGTCAACGCCGCCAGCACATCGGTATTTTCCCGGGCGAGTTCGGTGGCGGGAGTTGCTATCCAGCCCGCGCCTATCTTGTCTTTAAGCTCGAGAATGATGCGGTTGGCTACCTTCTTCCCGATGCCCGGTATCATTACCAGCATCTCTATACTGCTGGTAGCTATCGCGATGGTAATTTGCTCCGTATTCAGAGTAGAAAGCATGGACAATGCCAGCCGCGGACCGAGACCGGATACGCTGATAAGCGTTTCGAAGAGCCATAGTTCCTCGGTGGAGGTGAAACCGTAGAGGGCGACGTTATCTTCGCGTAGGTGCAGGTGGGTATACAAATTGACATCATCACCGGGTATTCCCAGCGTCGTCAGGGCGGTAGTCGGCATATACACTTGGAACCCTATACCGCCGACGTTTATTATCGCCTGGTCGCTGCTTATTGATTCTATTTTACCGTGAAGACTGGATATCATTGCCTTCCTTTTACTGACCCGATATGAATTGACTCAGGTGCGTCTCGCGGAGATGGCAGATAGCCACCGCTATGGCGTCGGCGGCATCGTTCGGCTGCGGTACTTCGGTAAGTCCCAGTTGCAGTCTCACCATCTCCTGGATCTGCTCCTTGCTGCTGGCTCCGTAGTTGGCGACCCTCTGTTTTATCTGGGTGGGTGTATATTCGTAGGTAGGGATGCCCTTCCCTGTAGCCGCCAGGAGGGCTATTGCCTGGGCTCTTCCGATAGCCATTGCCGAGCGTACATTTTTTGAGATGAAGGGCTGTTCAACCGCAACGGCATCGGGACGGTGGCGCTGGATAACTTCGAGTATCCCGTTGTAGAGATGGTGCAGGCGTTCGCCGATACTTTCGTTTTTCACTGCGGTAAGAGCGCCGTAATCAATTAGGGTAATTTCATCGTCAATGGCATCTATAACGCCGTAACCCATGACAACCGTACCGGGGTCAATACCTAGTATTTTCATCGTTATCTTTGTCGTGAGGGACTGAGTATCCTCGTATCATTGCGCTTGATACTCTTCTACAACGGAATCGGGTATATCTGCGTTGCTGAATACATTCTGGACGTCGTCGATTTCTTCCAGCCGTTCCATCAGCTTTAAAGCCTGCATGGCGGCTTTTTCGTCCAGCTGAATGAGGGTTTTCGGTACCTTCAATAGCTCACTCGATTCTATTTCTACCTTATTATCTTCCAGCGCTGCCCGGACTTTCTCCAGGTCTTCCGGTACGGTATATACCTCCACGTAGCCGTTCTCTACCTTCACGTCCTCGGCTCCCGCGTCGATAGCCGAAAGGGCTAGTTCGTCGGCGTCGACATTCTCGGCTTTGATGATGATGACGCCTTTGGAATCGAAAAGCCAGGAAACACAGCCGCTTTCGCCCAGGCTGCTGCCGTGGCGGGTAAAGGCGCTTCGCACTTCTTGTATGGTGCGGTTGCGGTTGTCCGTGAGGGCATTGACCAGGATGGCCGTGCCGCTGGGTCCGTATCCTTCGAGCACCACCTCCGAAAGGCTGCCGCCTTCGAGTTCACCGGTGCCTTTCTTGATAGCCCTGTCGATGTTGTCCATGGGCATATTGCTGTCGCGGGCTTTCTGTATGGCCAGACGCAGGCGGAAATTCGCTTCCGGGTTGCCGCCGCCCTCCCGCGCTGCTATGATGATCTCACGTGTCAATTTGGTAAAAAGCTGACCGCGTCTGGCATCGGCGACGCCCTTTTGGTGTTTGATTGAGTGCCACTTGGAATGCCCGGACATCGTCGTATCCTCCTTGACCGCGAATCCCCTTACTGGATAATTCTAACACTTCGTTTTCCTGCGGTCAAAAGGTATTTTATCGGAAATTATACCGGTAGTTTTTGGGCCAGCGACTCCCTTAGCTGTTGTAGCTGTGCCAGGAAAACTTCCGAGTTAATGCTTTCCGTGGACATGATAATGGCGTCTTCGCGGTTATCCAGGTAGTAGGCGCGGCGTATCCCGTTCTGCTTGAAGCCGTACTTGCTGTAGAGGTTCTGGGCGATTTTATTGGACTCTCGCACCTCCAGTGTCATCGTCTCGGCTTGATGTTCTCGGGACAGGTCTATGGTGGATACCAGCAGTAACTCACCGATTCCCCGGCGCTGGTATTGCTGGCGTACGGCTATATTAGTTATGTGGGCTTCTCCGGCCATTAGCCAGATACCGGAAAAACCTATTATGTACTGGCTTCTGAATATTCTGGAGTTTTCATCTTCTTTATCATCCCGCCTATGCCACGGCAGTAAGCGTGATAGAAAATGGTGGCGGTTCTCTTTAAACTGCACCTCGGTATCGTCGACGACTTTCGCCGTATCATGGATGACTATATAATGAGCCAGTCGGTTCTGCAGTTCCTGCCGGTAGTTGGGTGGTGGCCACTGGGTCGGGAAGACCTCGCGGTCTATCGCGCTTACATGGGTCAGGTCCTCTTTCACCATCGGACGTACGCAATAGGTCATTATAAATTCCCCGTTATGCAATTCTAACACATTTTATTAATAGCGTGATACGGGGAATTCGCTATAACAAAAAAGGGGGGCTGTAACAGCCTCCCCTTTTACCCCACCCCCGGGAATAAAGGCTTTATTAAGCTTTCAGCCGTTCTTGTCTTGGTTTGTTACCCGCAAGCTGAGCGAATATACCCACAAAACAGAGAGCCGCGAAGATAATGTATGCCGTTCTCATACTTGTTAAGAAAGCCGGATATGTTTCAGGTGTAATTCCAGCTTCGCCGATATTGATTGAAAACAATATCATCACGATACCCATACTCATCATCATCCCTGCCGAACGCATTGTGCCCTGTGTGCCCGCGGCGACTCCAAAAAACTGTCTTTCTACAGAACCCATGATGGCGTTAGTGTTGGGAGAAGCGAAAAATGCTACGCCCAGACCGGATAAAGCCAGTGCAGGTATGATAAACCATAAGGACGTCCCATCATCTATGAAAACAAGGAGTAAAACGGCTACAAAGGAAAGTACCATCCCTAGGGCGGCGACTTTCCTGGGTTCGTACTTATCGGATAATCGACCGGCAACAGGTGAAAAGAATACAATAACAACCGATATAACTACAAGTACCGCACCAGCTTCCGACGGTTCAAAGCCCTGGATATTTTGCAGGAAGATGCTCATGAGAAATGATATCGCAAAAGCGGCACAGTACCTGATAAGCATGGCGAGGTTGGAAAAAATAAAGACGCGATTCCTCTGGAAAACCCTGATGTTGAGAATCGGGCTTTTCATGTTCATTTCCAGTCGCACAAATGCCAGCATGCCCAGTACACCCAGGACGGTAAGAATGATACCAAGCGTGGACGGCAGTTTTGTGAAGCCATACAGCAGTAATGTTATAGAAACAACAAAGACAGCCGAGCCGGTTATATCGAATTTCTCTCCTTTAGCCTCGGACCATTCCCCCTTTAACTTCCAGAGTATCAGGAAAAAGGATACCAGAAATAAAGCCACGCTGATGTAAAATATACTCCTCCACCCGAGGTGCTCCGTTAAAACCCCTCCCAGAAACGGCCCCGCCGAAAGCCCTATGAACCCCGCCGCCATATTTATCCCCAGGGCCCTCCCCCTTTCCTCTGCGGCGAATACCGATGTCACAATCGCCGTGGAAATGCCAAATACCATGCCGGCACTGATTCCCTGAAAAACCCGGAATATAACCAGCGTCATGCCCGAGCCGGCGGTAGCGCAGAGAAAGGTGGAAACGATAAAAAGCGCCATACCCATCATGAAAATTTTCTTGCGACCGTAGATGTCGGCCAGCCTGCCTGCGGGGAGTAAAATTACGGCTTGAGGCAAGGTCATCGCCGTGACTACCCAGCCTAGTAACACGGCTCCCATTTCGAATTCTGGTCCTATTATCGGCACCGCCACGTTCACGGCCGACATCATGAACGTAATCACCAGGGATGTAATCGCCAGGACAGCTAAGGCCACCCATTTAACTAAGCCGGTATTTTCATCTTCTGCCATGTCTTTCGGCCTTTCTAATGGGATTAATCTATTTTAGACGAACTGGCTCTATATCGCAATACGATTAAAAGTTAGGAGTCACTCTAACAAAAAGGGGTGGCTATTACAGCCTCCCCTTCCCCCCGCCGCCAGGAATAAAGGCTTTATTAAGCATTCAACCTCTCTTGACTGCCTTCTTGGTTTTTCATAGTAGTCCCCGAAATATGGTAAATTAGTGACGATTGAAACATTAATGTTAGCAAAAAATGCTTACCGGTTATAAAAAAAGCCAAATCCACTTGCATAATGGTGCTCTCCGGTGTATAATTTATGTATAGTTCCAGTTTAGGTTAATACGATCTTATTGAAATCCTCTTAGGTTTACATCAAGCATTGGATGACCCGAGCTCTAACTAAATGATTAAGAGAGGAGGGCATCCAATGAGTTTTCAAGATAAGACCCTCGAATGTTCCGATTGCGGCAACACATTTACCTTTAGCGTTGAGGATCAGGAATTTTTCCAATCCAAAGGCTATACCAATGAGCCAAAGCGCTGCCCGGAATGCCGACAGGCAAGAAAGTCACAACGCTACGGCAATAGCAGTTACGGAGCCTCGCGCCAGATGTTCCCAGCGACCTGCGCTGAATGTGGCAAGAGTACCGAAGTTCCTTTCCAACCTCGAGATGACAGACCGGTTTATTGCAGCGATTGCTACCGAAAAGTACGTCCTAGTAGATAACTTGCGTACGTGAGTGATATGTACACGGGTTGGATATCTCCGGCCCGTGTATATCTAGAGTAGTCATGGTAATCTGGAAAGGGACTATATATGATTGAGAAGAAGCCGAGAAAGACTATGGAATTCGTCGAACAGGATGAAGGCTTTGTTAAGCAACTTGCCACAGATATCGGATGCTATTATTCAAAAGCGAATGAACGTACTTATAACCTGAATAAATTCGATTCCGATGTTCGTGTCGAAATGGGTATTTTCGCCTGGGTTCACAAAGAAATGAATGATTGTTTCTGGATATCAACGAGAAAAATCTGGGTGGAAGAAGCCAGGGCTAAAGCATTAGCCGGTAGAAAGAGATTGGGAATAGATTGTTTTCCGAGAGACACTCAACACGCTGAAGATAGCGTGTGTTTTAATATAAAAGATGACTACCAGAAGACTATAAGAGCCTTAAGTCTGATTAATAAATCACATTAACAAAACGGAGAAGTAATATGAAAATACTCCTCGTCTATCCTCGATATCCTGACACTTTCTGGAGCTTCAGACACGCGTTGAAGTTCCTATCAAAAAAAGCCACTTTCCCACCTTTAGGCCTACTGACGGTAGCCGCCATGCTCCCTGCCGAATGGGAGAAAAAAGTAGTGGATTTGAACGTAGAAGCACTTAAAGACGCAGAAATCACCTGGGCTGATTTTGTCTTTATCAGCGCTATGGTGGTACAGAAGGACTCAACTAATGAAGTGATAGCCCAATGTAATAGGCTAAACACCAGTGTGGTTGCTGGAGGTCCTCTTTTCACCACCGGACATGAAGAATTCGAGGGGATAGACCATTTCGTGCTGGGTGAAGCTGAAGTTACAATCCCACAATTTCTATCAGACTTGGCCAAAGGGAGCCTCAAGCGTATTTACTCATCTAATAGACGACCAGACATTAGTAAAACTCCCATCCCGGCCTGGTCGCTTCTCAATATGAAAAATTACTCGGCTATGAGCCTTCAGTATTCCAGGGGTTGTCCTTTCGACTGTGACTTTTGCGATATTATCGTGCTTAACGGTCATAAACCCAGGACCAAGGGTAGTCAGCAAATGGTGGATGAACTGGAAGCGCTGTACCGGCGCGGCTGGCGGGGCAGTGTATTCATCGTCGACGACAATTTCATCGGCAACAAGAAGAAACTGAAAACGGATACCCTGCCGGTGATGATAGAATGGTCCAAGAAGAGAAAGCATCCTTTCACGTTCTTCACCGAGGCGTCTATTAATCTTGCCGATGATGATAAATTGATGGACCTGATGACCGAGGCCGGTTTCAACCGGGTTTTTATCGGCATTGAGACCCCGGATGAGGACAGCCTGCTGGAATGTAACAAGCTCCAGAACAGAAACCGGGACCTGGCCGCGGCCGTGAAGACAATTCAAAACCACGGCTTCGAGGTGCAGGGTGGCTTTATCCTCGGCTTTGATAGTGACCCGGCTTCTATCTTTAAAAAACAGATAAACTTCATCCAAAAGACCGGTATCGTTACGGCCATGGTCGGCTTGCTCAACGCTCCCAACGGGACCAAGCTCCATAAACGGCTTAAGAAGGAAAAACGCTTGCTTAAAGACTTTACCGGGGACAATACGGACTTCTCCATGAATTTCGTTCCCAAGATGAAATACGAAACACTCATGACCGGATATAAACATGTTCTGGATACTATATACTCGCCGAGAGAATATTACGAGCGGGTCGTTGCTTTCCTCAAAGAATATAAACCACGCCGAAACCCGGGTATATCCAAGCTGCGTTTTTCGTATATCACCGGTTTCCTGAAAACCGTCTGGTTCCTGGGTATCAGGAACCGGGGAAGAAGATATTACTGGAGACTTATTATCTTAACTCTCATAAAACGCCCGCGTCACTTCGCCACGTCGGTAAGTCTGTCTGTCTCGGGATTCCACTTCCGCAAGGTAGCCGAGAGTTACAATGAGACCTTCCTCGCGCTGAAACGTCAACCTGTCCCCGAACGCGTTACGGAACGCCATCTCTAGAAAACCATTGACCAGGTTTTTTAGCCGGAACACACCGGATTCTCAATAAAAAAGGAGGGGCTATTATAGCTTTACCTGTTTTATATTATATTTTCAATTCTATAATTCAAACTCTATTCAAAATCCAATTCTCTTGTTAAATCATAAAAACGTGTTATCATCCTTAATATTTCACGATTATTCTTTTTATATATCTTCTTAATTTCTGATTCCCTAATCATTGCTTCTTTTCGAGTTTTAAGTACTTCAAAGTATAGTAGCTTTGGCTGTTTACCGGCAGTTGATATTGTTGAACCGCTTTTATGCTCAAGCATCCTTTCCCTAAGTTCTCGAGTATGACCAATATAAAATAATCCGTTATTAAGTCTTAAAATATACACGTAAAAAGCATCAGCAACTTCGTCTTTTCTATTCCAATATTTCGAAGGATTAGGCGTATACTGAATGTTTTTTCTCTTTCTACGATAAAATGTTCTCGGTTCACTTGCGACAATACTCATGTTTACCACCTCCCATGATTATTCCCACATATAATAATCATTCATTTGTTGTTTATATATAGCTATTTAGTCATATGATGATTGTTTATATAACTAATAGGGGGAGTTATTACAGCCTCCCCCCCCCACCCCCTAAAACCTATCTTTTTAGCAGTTCCTTCGTTATAATATATGCACAGGGTAACACAATATTTACGGGCTGGGCACTCTATAAAACTGTTCCGCCCGGCCTTCCGGGAGTTGTCAGGTGCAAGATGAGCAGGGCCTTGTCAGGCGTGCGCAAGAGCATGACCAGATAGCTTTAACTCAACTATATGAGGAGAACTTCGATAAGATTTATCGCTATACAGTTCTCAAAATAGGAGACAGAGCCGAGGCAGAGGATATGACTCAGCAGGTGTTTCTCAATGCCCTCAAGTCTATCTCGTCCTACAAATACAAGGGCATGCCCTTCTCCTCCTGGCTGTTTCGTATCGCTCATAACCAGGTAGTAGATTACTACCGCCGGAAAAAAAGAAGCGCCACCGTCCCTCTCGACGAGAATATAACCGCCGGCTATGACAACCCGGGATGGGAAGCTGAAAGGAAAATGGAGATAGAACAGATGACCGCGGCGACGAGGCAACTGACCAGGGCTCAGCAGGAGGTGATTTCCCTCCGTTTTGCCGGCGAATTATCCGTCGCTGAGGTCGCTAAAGTGATGGGGAGGAGTGAAGGAGCGGTAAAAGCATTACAGCACGCCGCTATTATATCGTTACGTAAAATTATGTCCGTAGGTATGGGACTATGAAAAAAGATAGAGAATTTGAAAACATACTCGATGAATGTCTGGAGAATATGCTCCGGGGCAAATCGATTGAGCAATGCCTGGCCGACTATCCCGACCATGCCGCCGCGCTCGAGCCGATGCTTCGCACGGCATCCCGGGCTAAAATGGCCACGAATATCCGGCCGCGCCCTGAATTCAAAGACAGGGCCAGGCACCAGTTCCAGGCGGCCATCCGCGATATGGATGTAAAACCCGCCCGGGGTCATGGCTTCTTCTTCCGCAGCCTCAAACCGGCCTGGATAGCCCTGGCGGCTCTGGTGGCCATCATCATCGCTGGCGGCGGCACCGTCTATGCTGCCGGTAACGCCCTCCCCGATAGCCCCCTCTACCCGATAAAGATGGCTACGGAGTCGGTGCGCCTGTTTCTGACGCCGTCGGATATCGGCAAGGCGGAGCTGTACGCCGAATTTGCCGACAAACGCATTGAAGAGATTGTAAAAATGGCTGACAAAGGCGAAGTCGAACTCGTTCAGGAAACTACTAACCGACTTAACGAGCAGCTGGTAGCTATGGCCAGCCTGACTATCGGCGATAAAGGGACACCAGATAGTGGTGGCATGTTTTCCTTGGGGTCTCATGAATCTTCCAGGAATGGAGAAGAAGCGTTAACGACAGTCCCGCAAACTACCGTAGCTCAAACCATAGCCCCGACGACGGCCCCCCCTCCGGTAGTGGTTACAGTTCCGCCTTACCCGGATAAAACTGCCCCGCTGGAGACTCCGGAAAGGACCCCGACTATAGTACCGCCTGCCGCGTTATCAGCCGTCTCTGATGGCCGGGTAAATGATGTGACTGATGAAGAGAACGGCGACCGTGAAAGAATAGAAAAGCTCAAGGACCTGCTCTTGCGTCAGGCTATTGAAAACCCCGAGGCGCTGGAGAAAGCCCTGGAAACGGCGCCCGAGTCGCTGAGAGATATCTTGCTCTGGGCTATCGAGGTAGCCAACGCCGGTTATGCACAAAACATCAGCAATCTTGAGTAGTCTCTGAAATTACCGGAAGATTAAAGTCGTTGCTAACCAAGCAGCGACTTTTTCGTTATATATAGTAGAAATATTAACAAGGAGGATGCGGACAATATGCGTACCTGATGCTGCAGATACAGCGATTTTCCCCGTTTAACGGGTTATATATTGTATAAAAAAACAAAGGGAGGAACAAAATGAAGAAAAAATGGCTTGTATTGATTGGTGCGGTGGTGCTGGTGGCGGCAATTGCATTGGTCGGTTGTGGTTCCGACCAGGTAAAGCTCTCGACGGAAAACGGCGAACTTAAAATAAGCCTCGACAGTCAGTCGCAGGGTATCTGGGTCAACGGTAACGGCAAGGTCTACGCCACCCCGGATATTGCCCTTCTGTCGCTGGGCATCGAAGTACAGGAAGAGACCGTAGCCCTGGCTCAGGCCAACGCCTCCGAAGCTATGGAAAAGGTCATGGAGGCTCTCAAGAATGAGGGCGTTGCGGAAGAGGATATCCAGACCCAGCAGTTTAGCATTAACAAGGTATCCGAATGGAAAGTAGTCTATGATGGGGGCGAAAAAGAAGAGATTATCGGTTTCCGGGTTACCAATATAGTCACTGTCAAGGTGAGGGAAATCGACAATGTTGGTACCATCATTGATGCCGTGGCTGTTGCCGGTGGTGACCTTACCCGCATCGATAGCATCGGCTTTACCGTTGATGACCCCACCCCTTATTACGAGGAAGCCCGCGCCCAGGCCGTTGAATACGCCAAAGCCAAGGCGGAACAGCTCGCTGATTTGAGCGGTGTTGAGCTGGGTAAGCCCACCTATATCTCGGAGAGCACTTACTATGCCACTCCCAACTACTACCGCGGCGACATGGCTTTAGAGGCCGCACCGTCAGCGGAAACATCCATCAGCCCCGGTGAACTGGAAATCTCCGCTACTGTCCAGATAGCTTTTGCTATAACAGACTGATGAATCAGTAGAAACCTGAAAAAAATGAGGAGGGAGCTTCTTACCGGAAGCTCCCTTTCTTATTTCGCTGTTTCCGTGTCGGTGTACCGTTCCCATTCGCTGTAGATGCAGCCGCAGTACTGCTGACGGTAAAGGTCCATCGGTTTGGTTATATGCCGACTATCCGAATAGCGTTTACGAAGGTCGGCATAAAGGAATTTTATTAATTTTTCTTCCGCAATCCGGTTGCCGGTTTCGAGAAGGGTCTCATGCTGCTGATGAGGACTGATGAGCAGGGTGGTGGTAAAGGCATCGAAGCCTTTCTCCCTCGCCGTTTCCGCCGTCTTGGCCAGGCGCAGGTCGAAGCAGAGCTGGCAGCGTTGCGCTTCTTTACCGGCAACACGGCGGAAATACTCCGGCATATCGTATCCCCCGGCGATGATGAGCGGCAGGTCCATCGTCTTTGCTAACTGCTCCATGCTTTCCAGTCGGTGCTGGTGCTCGGAATATGGGTGGATATTGGGGTTGTACCAGAAGGCGCTGACTTCGTAGTCCTGCTGCCGCCAGTGTTCTATCGTATAGGCGGCGCAGTGAGCGCAGCAGACATGCACCAGGACACTCTTCATAGTTCCTCGGCACCTCCGTGCTTTCCAGTATAGTACAGAATAGTTGCTATGTATATGATGAGAAGCCCTCCGGCCCCGAAAACTAGAGTATCGGCATAAGGCTGTAAGTCAGGGTAATTACCGCGGCTTAAAGCCCCCAGGGTCACTCCTACAAACGCCATGATAATCACGCTTGCCTGAAAGGTTATCCGGGAGGCTTGGTTGGCGATGGTGTAGTTGCGTTCGTCGACAACCACTTCCTTGACCATCCGTCTTGTTAAAAGCATGATCAGAATGGCAGCCAGCGCGGTTGGTATCGGTATCCAGGCAATACCTTGATTAATTGCAAATATCGTCAGCGCGACCAGTATCAATATGGTTATAAATTTCCAGATTCGATAGGCTCGATAACTCATTATTTACCTCCCTCTTCATATTGGAAAACTTCCTCTAGCGTCACCCCGAAAGCCCGCGCAATCTTAAAGGCTAGCTCGATAGACGGCACGTATTTACCCTGCTCCAGGGCGATAATCGTCTGCCGGGTGCAGCCAGCGCGTCCGGCGAGTTCCTCCTGGGTTATCTCGCCGTGGTCGAACCGTAGTCTCCTGATGCGATTGTTTATCCTAGCTTTCGGCATAGTTTACCTTCCGTCCGTACAGCAGCAGTGCCGTGATTGCTTGGGCCAGCAGCAGTGTTACCCCGCCGATGATGACGATGAATAACGGGAAGTAAACGGGTACCGTCTCGCTGTTGCCGTTCATATAGATGATAGCCAGCACCAGCAGCAGGGCGGCGACGACGCTGTAGGATACTCCCGTCGCCCAGAGCGACGCTTTGCGAAATATAGATTTATCTCTCTCGTCGGTAACGGCTTTCAGGCTGCTTTTCAATATAACCGCGACTATATTCATGATAACCAGCGCGGCAAAGGCGGCGGCGCAGAGCCAGTAGAAGGTCATCATCATCGTCTCGTCCTGCCAGTAAAAGATAGTCCCTTTCATCGAGAAGAGAACCACCCAGCCGATAACCAGCGCCCCGAATATCCCCAGCTGTGCCCAGGCGGTTTTTTGACTGATTGTCATCGTCCCTTCCTCCTTGCTGTAAACTCTACACTACATATTGTAAAGGATAAATTACTAAATGTCAAGTACTTATTACATTATTTTTCGTCGTTTGCGGTCTTTTATATAGTGTAAGCGTGGGAATTTTTATCCCGCTGCCCTTTTTCCCCTCAGGCATATCCCGCAAGGTTTACTATCCATCTCCTTCCCCCTCTCACAACAAAAGAGAAACAGGTACAGGCATTCCTTCACTTTGGAGAGGGGGACAAAAGGGGTGAGGTATCCGTAGATGATGACCGGTGAAATGTCTAAGAATCTATAGCATCTTCGGCTGATTGGTCTTATCGTACGGCAGCCCGAGATGTTCGTAGGCCAGGCGGGTGGCCAGTCGACCCCGCGGTGTGCGTTCCAGGAATCCCAACTGCATCAGGAAAGGCTCGTAAACGTCGGTAACGGTGTCCGATTCCTCGCTGATGGAGGCGGCTATCGTATCCAGCCCCACCGGACCGCCGTTAAATTTCTCGATAATGGTGTGCAGCACCTTGTGGTCTACATCATCCAGGCCGATGGGGTCCACTTCCAGCTTGGATAATGCCGCCTTGGCGATGTCTTCCGTGATAATGCCGTCAGCCATTACCTGGGCGTAGTCCCTTACTCTCTTGAGCAGACGGTTGGCGACGCGTGGTGTGCCCCTGGCCCGGCGGGCTATCTCTTTCAGTCCTTCCTCGTCTGCCTGTAACTGGAGTATAACGGCGGAGCGTTTCAGGATTTTTTCCAGCGAGGCACGGTCGTAGAAGTCCAGACGGTAAACGAAACCAAATCTGTCCCTTAAAGGCGGACTGAGCAGGGCATAGCGGGTGGTGGCGCCGATAAGCGTAAAGCTGGGGAGGTTAAGCCGCAGGCTTTTCGCGCCGGGACCTTTGCCGATAATAATATCCAGGGCGAAGTCCTCCAGGGCGGGATAAAGAATCTCTTCTACCGTGCGGTTAAGCCGGTGAATCTCATCTATGAAGAGAATGTCTTGACTTTTCAGGTTGGTAAGGATAGCCGCCAGGTCGCCGGTGCGTTCGATGGCCGGACCTGATGTCGTTCTGATGTTGGCTCCCACTTCGGCAGCGATAATATGGGCCAGACAGGTCTTGCCAAGACCCGGGGGACCGTAGAAAAGAACGTGGTCCAGAGCTTCATCACGGCCTCTGGCTGCTTCGATAGCTATCTTGAGGTTGTCCTTCGTCTTGTCCTGTCCCGTAAACTCCGCCAGATGCCTTGGCCTCAGGTTGGTATCAAGCGGCGTGTCCTCGGCGCTGGGTTTACCCGATACGATGCGAGCTATTTCGTCTCACCCCCTGAATAGGTTCGGATGCCGTTACCCCTTTAGCGGTTCTTGGCTGTCTTCTTCATCGTCAGTCTCTTCTTCAATATCCGGAAGCTCTTCATTATCACTATCTTCCGATTCTTCCGGGACTGACGGTTCTTCATCTTCTTCGGAAACCTCAATGTCAGCTTCATCCGGTGCTTCTATACTGGCAAGAAGTCTTTGTACTTCGTCATCCTCGTCACCCGCCAGTAGACTCAGGGTTTCCTCATCTTCCTCACCGGTTATCAGTTCCGATACCGTGTCCTCGGGGAGGTAATGGGCCGGGATAAGCTTACCGATGATGACGTTTTCTTTGAGTCCTACCAGCCTGTCTACCTTTCCGTTAACGGCGGCTTCCGTAAGGATTCTGGTGGTTTCCTGGAATGAAGCTGCCGCCAGCCAGCTTTCCGTGCTTAGCGATGCCCGGGTAATACCGAGCATCAGGGTATGGGCTGTGGCCGGTTCGCCGCCTTCGGCCAGGACCTTGGCGTTAGTGTCCTCGTAAATATATTTGTCTACCAGCTCATCGGGCACCAGGTCGGTGTCACCGGCAGAATCGATTCTCACCTTGGTCAGCATCTGATGACCGATAACCTCAATGTGCTTATCGTTGATGGTCACACCCTGCGAACGATATACTTTCTGTACTTCGTCAACCAGGTATTGCTGTACGGCTTCCTTCCCCAGGATACGCAGTATATCATGGGGATTGACGGAACCGTCGGTCAGCTGCTGCCCGGCTTTGACCTCTTCCCCGCTTTCCACCCAGATACTGGCGCTCGAAGTGACGACGTATTCGCGTTCTTCTTTCTCGGCGTAATTAATTACCAGCTGCTTCTTTTTTATGGATACTTCACCGGCAAAGCGGGCAATTATAGGCTGGACCTCCGGGACGGCGGAGTCGTCTGCCTTCTTCTTGGTTGCCTTGGCAGCCTGAGTAGCCAGTACCGCACCGATGTCTACTGATTGCCCGTTCTTCACCATCACCTTCCAGCCCGTTGGCAAGGTATATTCATCCTGATAGACTTCGGTGCTGATGACCTTGATGCGTCTGCCATCCTCGTCCTGGACTACCTCGGCTGTACCGTCGATTTCCGAAATAATCGCCTGGCCCTTGGGTGTCCGGGCTTCAAAAAGCTCTTCTACCCTGGGCAGACCGCTGGTGATGTCGAGTCCGACCACGCCGCCGGTATGGAAGGTACGCAGCGTTAGCTGTGTGCCGGGCTCGCCGATGCTTTCGGCGGCAATTATACCTACCGCGACGTTCGGACCGACGATTTCTCCCCGGGCAAGGTCGCGGCCGTAGCAGCGCTGGCAGGTGCCCCGTCTCGACTGACAGGTTAGCGGCGACCTGGCGTAAACCGATGTCAGTCCCGCTGCGATGATTTCACTGGCTTTATTCTCGTCGATTTCTTCATTTTGCCCCACGATAACTTCTCCGGATTCGGGATGGACGATATCGCTGGCGGCCAAGCGGCCGATAATGCGTTCGGAGAATGACGGCAGCAGTCCTTTTTCCTTGGGTTCGGCTATCCAGACGCCGTCGATGGTCCCGCAGTCCTCCTCGGCGGTGATTACATCCTGGGCGACATCGATAAGACGGCGGGTAAGATAGCCGCTATCCGATGTTCTCAAAGCTGTATCCGCCAGACCCTTGCGAGCGCCGTGGGTGGAAATAAAGTACTCCAGAATGCTGTGTCCCTCGCGTAGACTGGATTTTATCGGGAATTCGATGATTTTACCGGACGGGTCGGTCATCAGACCGCGCATGCCCGCCATCTGTCTTATCTGCGAGATATTACCTTTGGCTCCGGAGGTTGCCATCATGTAGATACCGCCGTAGCGGTCGAGATTATTGGAGATAGTGTTGGTAATATTCTCGGTGGTTTCCATCCACACACCGATGATTCCGTTATATCTTTCCTCGTCGGTAATTAAACCGCGGTCAAACTGGTCTTCGATGATGGCAACCCTGGCTTCGGCCGCTTCCAGCATCTCGGGCTTATTTCGGGGGACTTCGATATCATTCATGGCGATGGTGATTCCCGATTTCGTAGCATAGTGGAAGCCAAGTTGCTTGATGCTGTCCAGGATCTGACCGGTTTCCTCGTCGGGCAATAAACGGCAGCAATCGATGGCTATCTGCTTCAGCGTACCCTTATCGATTATCTTATTGAAGAAACCGAGCTCTTTGGGCAGAATTTCGTTAAAGAGAATCCGGCCGATGCTGGTCTTCAGGATTTCGTCCGTTTCTTCATCTCTGACTCTGATTTCTTCCCTGAGGTCGACGATGCCGAATTCATAGGCGAGTTTGGCTTCTTTAAAGCTCCCGAAAACCTTACCGTCCTCTTCTGCCTGATGGCGGATGCTGGTCAGATAATAGCAGCCCAGGACCATGTCCAGGGTAGGTGTCACCGTGGGCTCACCGCTGCTGGGCAGCAGTATATTGTGATGGCTGAGCATCATCTCTCTGGCTTCTTTCACAGCCGCTTTAGAGAGGGGTACGTGAACGGCCATCTGGTCGCCGTCGAAGTCCGCATTGAAAGCCGAGCAGACCAGCGGATGAATCTGGATGGCGCTGCCGTCGATAAGTACGGGTTCGAAGGCTTGAATACTGAGTCGGTGCAGTGTCGGTGCCCGGTTAAGCAATACAGGGCGCTCTTTAATTACTTCTTCCAGTATGTCGTAGACTTCTGCCTTGGCTCTTTCGACGAGTCTTCGGGCGCTTTTAATGTTCGGTGCCAGTCCCTGGGCTACCAGCCGACGCATCACGAAGGGCTTGAATAACTCCAGCGCCATCCGTCGTGGCAGGCCGCACTGGTGAAGTTTTAACTCCGGACCGCACACGATTACCGAACGACCGCTATAGTCTACCCGCTTGCCCAGCAGGTTCTGCCGGAATCGTCCCTGTTTACCGCGCAGCATGTCAGAAAGCGATTTCAGCTTATGGTTGCCGCTGATAGATATCGCCCGGCCCCTTCGGCCGTTGTCGATGAGTGAATCGACGGCTTCCTGGAGCATCCTTTTCTCGTTACGGATAATAATAACCGGCGCTCCGATATCGATGAGGTGACGGAGTCGGTTATTACGGTTGATAACCCTGCGGTAGAGGTCGTTGAGGTCGGAGGTGGCGAATCTGCCGCCGTCCAGCTGTACCATCGGTCGGAGGTCGGGCGGCAGCACCGGCAGCACGGTGAGAATCATCCATTCCGGTTTATTGCCACTGTTCCGGAAAGCCTCCACGACACGCAGTTGTTTGCTGGCTTTCTTGCGTCTCTGGCCTGATGATGATTGTGTTTCCAGCAGCAGGTTGTTACGCAGTTCATCGAGGTCGATATTCTTGATGATTTGTAATATCGCCTCAGCCCCCATCCCGGCTTCAAATACGTCCCCGTATTTATCTTTAAGGTCGTGATACTGGTTCTCGGTGAGTATCTTTTTCACCTGGATATCCTGCAGTTGCTCGATGTCATTGGAGATATCCTCTTCCAGCTTGGCCTTCTCTTCGACGAATTGTTCGCGGAGACGGTTTATTTCTTCGACGGTGGCCTTGTCCTGTTCCATTTGGGTAATTTTTTCTTCCAGGTCATTCTGTTGCTGGGCTATATTCTCCTGTGATTTCTCCTCCAGCTGGATTATGGTTGCTTCACGGGCTTCTTCGTCTATTGATGTCACGATATATTGTGAGAAGTAGAGTACGTGTTCCAGACTGCGCGGCGAAAGGTCCAGCAATAAGCCCAATCGACTGGGAATTCCCTTGGCAAACCAGATATGACTGACCGGGCAGGCCAGCTCGATATGGCCCATGCGCTCACGACGGACCTTGGCACGGGCTACCTCGACGCCGCACTTGTCGCAGATGACGCCTTTATATCTTATTCTCTTGTACTTTCCGCAGTAGCACTCGAAGTCCTTGGTAGGACCGAAAATCCTTTCACAAAAGAGACCATCCCGCTCCGGTTTAAGGGTGCGGTAGTTAATCGTCTCCGGCTTGGTCACATCACCGTATGACCAGCTCCTGATTTGCTCCGGTGAAGCCAGGGATATGCGGACAGCGTCAAAATCATTAATCTCGAACATCTTCATCTACCTCTTTCGTTTCTGTCTCTTCCTCAGCCTTCATTTCTGGTTCTTCGGCAGTCTCGGTCTCCGGTTCTTCGGCAGTCTCGGTCACTGGTTCTTCCGAAGCCTCT
>CAZCZJ010000043.1:0-18921 GCA_964503235.1 uncultured Dehalococcoidaceae bacterium
AGGTTTCAAATTCAGTACGTATGCCACCTGGTGGATTCGCCAGGCTCTTACGAGATCTATAGCCGACCAGTCCCGTACCATACGCCTTCCAGTTCATGTGGTTGACGCCGTCAATAGACTGCTGAAAGTAAGCCGTCGTTTGGGCCATGAATATGGAAGGGATCCCACCTCTAGTGAAATCGCCAAGGAGATGGAAATATCTTCAGATAAGGTTAGAGAGATTGTCAAAGTATCACGGTTGCCGATATCGCTGGATTCACCCATCAATGAAGAGGAAGACAGTCCCCTGGGTAACTCTATAGAGGATAGAAACGCCCTGCCACCAATTGACGCCGCATCCAATCAACTCTTGAAGGAGCAAATCGTGGGTGTGCTTCAGACACTTACTCCTCGTGAGCAGCGAATACTCCAACTCAGATTTGGTCTCGAGGACGGACGAAGTCGCACGTTAGAGGAGGTGGGCAAGGAGTTTAACGTAACTAGAGAGCGGATTCGCCAGATCGAAGCTAAGGCACTGCGCAGATTGCGCCACCCCAGCCGCAGCCGAAAACTGCTGGATTACCTCGAATAAAAGACTACTTGAATATCCCAGTCAAATTCTTGGGTAGCTTATCGCTTGCCCCCATCTTCATCAACCTTTGTATCTGCTGGAATTGGTTGAGGAGTTGATTGACATCCTGTGGCTTTACTACACTACCTCGAGCAATACGACGACGTCGGCTATCGCCAATGATATTTGGATTGCGCCTTTCCTCGGGTGTCATCCAAAGTATAAACACTGCGTTTGTCCCCTTCCAGAGACGTATGGCGTATAGGTAATCGGTTTCATATGAACGTTGGGCAGCAAGCGACTAAGAATCACACATAATGACGTTTTGTTAAATATTCTTGCCTGGTAGCCAGCCTTCTATTAGAATATTGCCTCCTCACGAGAGCATTATTTACATAAGTATTGCTTTTATGGTATAATTGAAGATAAGTTCAAGTTTAGGTTATTTTAGGATTCTTAGAATCCCCTTAGATTTATATCAAGTTTGGATGACCCGAACTCTAGCTGATTGTGAAGAGAGGAGGCCATCCAATGAGTTTTCAGGACAAGTCCATCCAGTGCTCCGATTGCGGTACCACGTTTACCTTTAGCGCTGAGGAACAGGAGTTCTATCAGTCTAAAGGTTATACCAACGAGCCCAAACGCTGTCCGGAATGCCGCCAGTCGAGGAAATCAGAACGCTACGGCAACAGCAGTTACGGAGCCCCGCGCCAGATGTTCCCGGCCACATGTGCCGAATGCGGTAAAAGTACCGAAGTCCCCTTTCAGCCTCGTGGTGATAAGCCGGTTTACTGCAGCGATTGTTATCGTAAAATCAGACCGAGTAGATAAGTGAAGTTAAGCCAGAAGCACATCCGGGCCGGGCAACCGGTCCGGATGTGACTCGGGTAAATTCGAGTTTTGTCTTTAGAAGTATCAATACATGAAGGTGAATCACAGGAATCATTATTACGCCGCTTCCAAAAGATGGTGCAGATGAGTGGCATCCTGCGGGAAGTAAAAGCCAACCGCCATTTTATACCGAAGAGTGAGGCAGCCCGCATCAAAGCCAAGAAGAACGCACAACGGAGGCGTCGACAGGGCTATTAAGCGGAACCGGGAACAAAATTCGGGATAAAAGGGGGACAAATTATGAAAATCTATGTGGGCAATCTGGCCTATGATGTTACCGAGGATAAACTGTCAGCGGAATTCGGTACTTATGGCAAGGTGGAATCCGTGGCTATTCCCACCGACAAGGTCAGCGGGCGGCCCAGGGGCTTCGCCTTCGTGGAAATGGCATCAAAATCCGAGGCCGAAGCCGCCATCACCGGGCTTAACGGCAAAACGTTGAAAGACCGGACTATTGTGGTCAATGAGTCCCGCCCCCGTCCGGACAACCGGGGCGGCGGTTCCTATGGCAACCAGCGGAGCGGTGGCTACAGTGGTAATAGAGGCGGTCGGTCGGGTGGGGGCAGACAGCGAAGATACTAGACAACCCGGTAACTTGAAATCGTACCGGCAGTTGCCTGATCCGTGGCTGGCTCACCCGTAATAAATCGGGTTGCCTGACCGGTTTGTCAAAATGGGGGTACCATGAATATCTATGTGGGCAACCTATCGCTCGAAACGACCGAAGATGAACTACGCAAAGAGTTCACGGACTTTGGGGAAGTGATATCCGTCACCATTATGAATGACAGGTATATCGGCAGCGGTCAACCGAGGGGCTACGGATACGTTGAAATGGTCTTGAAATCCGAGGGCGCTACCGCGATTGCCAACCTTGAAGGGAAAAGACTGAGAAACCGGGTTATTAATGTCGTTGAGGCCTTGCCCCTTTCAAATAAAAACGTGGCGGTATTTTCCAATATGGGAAATAATAATAGGTCGAATAGCAGAAGAGAAAGAAAATATCAAATGATTTGAGCCACTTGACTAATAATTTAGGCTCTTGACTCGCATTTTAACCAAGGAGTTTAATGAATTTCGATACCTTTAATTTCCATCCGAGCGTCATGGCTGGTGTACGTGCGCTCGGTTATTCCGTACCTACACCGATTCAATTACAGGCCATCCCCCCGATTATGCAGGGGAGGGATGTCATTGGGCTGGCCCAGACCGGCACCGGTAAGACAGACGCTTTCGTATTGCCGATTTTACATCGGCTACAACAAAATCCTCAGGGCCACGTTCGGGCTCTGATAATCTCGCCCACACGCGAGCTGGCAGAGCAGATCTGCGAGGTTATCACCGGCCTGGGAAGCGAAACCGGAGTGCGAAGTGTGGCTATCTACGGCGGGATGAGTATGGAACAGCAGAGCCTAGCCATACGCATCGGGACGGAAATCGTCGTGGCTTGCCCGGGCCGTTTACTTGACCACCTTTGGAAAGGGACAATAAGTTTATCCAGCTTGGAAATCCTCGTCATAGACGAGGCCGACCGGATGTTCGATATGGGATTTTTACCCGATATTCGTAATATCTTGGCGTGTATCATGAACGGGCGGCAGACCCTGCTTTTCTCGGCCACCATGCCCGCCGGTATCCGGCGACTGGCACGTGAAATCCTGCACGACCCCGTCACCATACAAATCGGCCATACATTACCGGCGAAAACGGTGTCACATGCTATTTACCCGGTACAGCAGCACCTCAAGACGGCGCTGCTGAAAGAAATTTTGAAGAAGACTAAAACGGATTCGGTGCTTGTCTTTACCCGTACCAAACACCGCGCCGAACGCGTGGCCCAGCAGCTGGTAAGAGCCGGACATAGAGTTACCTCACTACAGGGCAACCTCCCCCAACACCGGCGACAGGCCGCGCTCGAAGGTTTCCGTACCGGCTCGATTAAAATTCTGGTAGCGACAGATATCGCCGCTCGCGGCATCGACGTCTTGCGTATCTCTCACGTCATCAATTACGATATGCCCGAAACTACGGATGACTACATCCATCGCATCGGCCGTACCGGGAGAGTCGAGAAAAGCGGCGACGCGTTGACCTTTGTGACCCAAGCCGACGCGGATAAAATAAGCGCTCTTGAGCGGCTCCTCAACGCGCCGCTGGAGCGTTTGACACTTCAAGACTTTGATTACAACAGTCCGGCGCCGACCAGAGAATCACACCTCCCGCAGCGACCACGACGGCATGTCGTAAGAAAACGAAGGATGGTTAAGCAAACAGCTATAAAGTAAAAATATCTCTACTTACCTGCTGTAGCATACTTTTAAAGTGACAAATGAAGCCTCACCGGATAAAGGGGGGCTTTTCTTTTTATTGTTAATTGACCCCCTCTGGGATTACCCACATGTTAGCTGGTTCTTGAAATTTAACCTAGTGACTTATTGTTCCTAAGAAATACCGGTAAGGTTTAGTTACCATCGGACAAAATAGCCAAATGTTCAAACGTTATTGCATGATAACTGGACTAGGCTTTGGAAAGTAGGTCAGTCTGCCTGCCTGCGCTCAATAAGTCTTCCAAGCCGCCCAGCAATAATTGAAAGTAATAGCCACTCTTCGTCTAGAAACGGCCCTATATTCATTTCGGGCTTTTGTTCTAAATAACAGACCTCTACGGTACCACCTTTTTCACCGTGAGCTTCTATATCCGAAGATAGCTTCCACTTTGTATCCATATAGCTCAATGGACAGAATTCCTTGTCACCGATAACTATTCTCGCACGGGCAATCTCTGGATACTGCCACCCGCTCGGAAGTGCATCGACAACTTGGTGATAGATTTTGTCCAAAGTAATATCCGGGTCATCTATAATCTGAGCAATAATATAAATACAGGCCAGTTCTTTGGCACGTTCGTGTAAGTGACCCACCAACTTAAGGAACGCCATCTCTGATGTCTCTATTTTAGTAACCCGATGACGAAGCACAGTTAATTCGGTTATGAGCTGCTCTTTCGTTTTGTCTTTATCTCTCATCGTAAGCTCTCCCCCCGGTATATTAATCAGTCTATGCGTGTTGGGTCATTTAAATGATTAGAAACGGAAGTCTCAATCAGAATTATGTTCGGTCTTAAGTACATACCTTATTCCTCTCCAGTATAAAGACCGCTAGAAAATTAGCTTTCACATTTTAGAACTTCATTGTAGTGCTAACTTGTGCAGCTGTCAACAAATACAAATAGCTTCAATCTTGGGCGTGAACCAATGTAGGTATGGCAGTTGAGATTGTAAAGTAATGTAAACATCGGGATGTATGTATTTTTATCGTAACATCTGTGTCTAGTATGGCAAGAGAAGCGTGGAAGACCCAGAAATAATTGAGTGGTTAGGAAAAAACGGTGAACACTACGCAGTTTGGATTACAGAAGACTGGGAAGCTACGAAGTTACATGCGAAGTTAATTGTTGCAAACAAGATATCAGTCTGGTGGATTCGGGAAAAAAGCAGACTGGTTTAACAGGACTACAGGAATTACAATTAATCTCGCTATTGATTCAATTCACAACCGAAATAATTAGCACCTCCAAAACACCCGTCTATTTAAAAGCTTCACTACACGGCAGAAGACCAAAGCTTGAAAAATTAACCTGTCATCTATTATCCCCGAAACTGACTTGGGAAAGAATTAAGCTAGAATACTAATAACGCTTGAGGACAACCAACCACAACCGAGCAGAACCATTTTACATCGATTCTTGATATTTCAGATTAGATATTATATTGTTCTAAACAAATTATTAAGGGGGTGCCAAATGGTACAAGCATACTGTGTTAAGTGTAGATCTAAAAAGGAAATGAAAGACCCAAAAGCTATCAAGATGAAGAATGGTAAACCGGCTACTCAAGGTGTATGCCCATCGTGTGGCACAAAAATGTACAGAATTGGAAAGGCATAATACTGATTATAATATTCATATTAGATATGAGCTGGATATTTCCCCGAATGGAATATCCAGCCTTTTCCTAAATCACATTTTACTTTTGTCTTTTTATTAGATTAACCAATAGAATAATCTTTCACCACTTATCTCTGGAATACTATATTTTTAGAATGTAGGCCGCGAGGGAGTTAGGTGGTGATTTTAAAAACCAAACTAAAGGTTCTTTGTTCCGTCCACTTAGCTCCACCAGGCTTGGAAAATGGCGGCCCTGAAGGTTCCCTTACTTGAGTGTGCCTTCTCTTACGATGGTTATACCGGGCATTGCCGAAAAATCCATAAGATCTGGGGGTCGACTCGGTATATGCTCAGGTGGTCGCACCAGCTCAAATGTAAGCGCATTCTGCTTACACCCGACAATACAGGAGCCACATCCCATGCAGTTTTCTTCAAGGATGTGTGCCTTTTTCTTATCCGAGTCCATGGTCAATCGCATCTCGATAGCGTTAAAGAAACATCGTTTGACGCAAACCTCGCATCCGACATAAAGATCTGTATCCAAGGTAGCCACGTTCATGCTTTATTTATGAGTGAACCCAGTCCTAATGCTACCTACTACTGATACATGACTACCCCTAGGTAGGATAACACTTACAGAGTTAAAGATACAAGCATCCTCACCTATGAAGCCTGAGGCTTTATATCCGAACGAGTTATAGGGCAGGTCATAATATGAGTGTCGTCTCCCGAATTTCATCGCGCGTCGCCCTGAGATTTTAACAATCTGAAAAAAATAAGATACACGTTGGTTGATTTGTATATATTCGAAAGTTCTGGTATTTTATGATATAAACGAACTAGGGGGTGATAAAGTATGGAGTTTACACATGATAACATCCGGAAATGGTTTGAAAGCTATTTCACAGAGTTTAACAGGTACAACGGAGACCCGAAGAAAGTGCCGAACATGGAGAAATATTTCTCCCAAGACCTCCAATTTATTTCATATATGTTGAACGTAAAACGTCCGGATGACCGCGAGGGTCTGCTGAATACTATGGTGCATCCCGGTCTTCTGGAGGAGTTAAAACCAGAGGATATGATTATCGACGAGAAGAATAAAGCTGTCGCGGTTGTTTTACGGGTTCAATTCAAAGAAGAATTGACTGGAACTGTATTCCCAGCGAAACATAATTGCGCTGTTTATAACCTTATTGAAGACGGGAATAGCGAGCTGAAAATAAAAAGGATTTCGTATTTTACCGAGCACCGTTCGCCTGAAGAACCGGACATGAAAAACCTGATGAAGAAATATAGGGAACAAGCACTTGGTACTTAATCTTTATTATATTTACGAATATATTTCCTAATATTTATTACTCAAAATCTTCAATCTGGATAGGATATTGACATAAATACATAAGTATTATTGCTGTCATAGAAGTTGACAAATAGGGAAAAACCGACTAAACTTGCTTTAAATTTATATATACAAAAAAGCACGCTTATCACGTAAGAGGCTTATGGCTATATTGGACAACAACAGTGCCCGGATAAAAAAATAATGCTGCCATGAGTAATATAAATGATTTGAGTATGTTAACCACTGGTTTTAATTAATCTAAGCACAAGGAGGTGAATACGAGAATATTGCAATAGATACTGGTCCTTTAAGTTTCCTGATAGCTTATTCTTTTATGTACAAGGAGGTAAATAATTATGAAGAAATTCTGCTTTGTATCACTGGCACTGGTAATGATAATCGGCGTGTTATTCGGTAGTTGTGGCGAACCGGAAGAAACCACACAACCAACAACCACGCAGCCGACAACTACTGCTCCACCTACTACTGGCCCCGTCTACGGCGGTAAATTTACCATGGTGCGTAATACTGGCATACCCGATGTTGGTGCTCCCACGGAAATTACAGCTGGCTTTGGCGGTGTGACTTATCCCCTCTGGTGCGCTGTCACCGAGACTTTGTTCATTGTGGATGCCCAGGACCGGATCGTCCCCGTACTGGCCGAGTCCGTGGATGTAGCGGCGGATGGCCTGTCTGCCACCTTTAAACTGAGACAGGGAGTTAAGTTCCACGACGGTACGGACTTCAATGCCGAAGCCGTGAAATATAACCTGGAAGCTGTAATTGCCGCTAAGGTTGCTGGTTCTGCACCCCTTGAAAACATTGAATCTTTCGATATCATTGATGACTACACCATTAAATTTAACCTCAAAAGCTTTGACGCCACTACTTTGATGAGCCTGGCTCAATCTGGTATCGGTGTCATGATATCGCCCACTGCCCTGGCCAAACCCACGACGCCGGAAAATGCCGGTAAAGATCATCTGGTGGGCACCGGGCCTTTCGTGTTTGATAGCTGGTCTCTCGACCAGAACATCATCATGAAAAAGAACCCCAACTACTGGCAGGAAGGTAGACCCTACCTCGATGAGATTGAAATCCGCAACATTACGGACTACACCATTTCAGTCATGGCTTTCAAGGCCGGGGAAGTGGACATGGTCGAAAGTATTGACCCCGCTCAATATAACGAATTGAAAGAGCAGGGTTATACCGTCGGTATTCCGGAAGGCCTGGCCTTTGTCTTTAGCTTTCGGACTGCCAATGCCGACCCCGACTCACCTTTCGCTATCAAAGAAGTACGGGAAGCCTTGTGGTATGCCGTTGACAGGGAAAGCCTGGTCTATGGTCTGGGTAAAGGCACCTATAATGTAGCGGATCAATTAGCCGCGCCGCAGCAGGGGTGGTATATCAAGGACTATCCCGCCCGACAATATGATCTGGATAAGGCCAGGCAATTGATGGCTGATGCCGGCTTTGCAGAAGGTTTTAAGACTGTTTTACACGGAGATGTCCGCGGACGTCAGGATGACCTGGTCGCCCTCCAGAGTTACTTCGGTGCGATTGGCATAGAGTGCGAGCTGGATATTGCCGACGTTGCTCGAGCGAGTACCTTCGGCACCGAGGGCTTCGATGGCATCTTACAGGGCGGTTTCCCCAACTGGTCTTCCTTCTCCAGCTGGATGAATGTCTGGCTTAGCCCTACAGCGACCTACCCTACCATGAAGTTCCCGGATAACTGGATAGAAGACTGGCAGGATGTCAGGACTGAGCCAGATTACGATACACGGATGGCCAAAATGCAGGCCCTCCTAAAAGTGCTCTATGATGAAGCTCTGGTAATTCCCTGGATGTGGGATTCTCCACGCTACGTTGTCAACTCCAAAGTTCATGATCTGAAATGGGATGCCGTGGACATCAATGGCTACTTCGACCCAGTCAACGTCTGGATAGAGAAATAAACCATAAAATAGATTGTTAAGGTAATTTCATGATGAAAGGGAGTGTCTCCGTCCCCGGGGAGACAAAGCCACCGGGGGCGGAGTCCTTTCAGTCCTACCAGTGCATACTGCACTGGTAGAAAAGCTATGACGGAAAGTGGCCGTATCCATGACTTAATGTTTAGTGGCCCCCATGGATGGCGAAAGGTGTAACTGAATACAAAGCATCCTGAGAGCGATCCGGCAAGTCAGGAAGAGTCTAATAAACTCCCATATTCACCTAAACTAAATCCGGCAGGATAGATATGGAACAAATTGCTTGGAGACTATTTTGCTAACCGGGTTTTTAATTCGCTAAACGAGGCAACTCTTCAGGCTGAAAATGGCCTGGCTGCAATGCAAACAAACAAAGAAACACTGAAAAGATTAACAAATTGGAACTGGATAAATGCTATCCTGAACGCTGATTTGAATAAGTTGTCGGAACGAAGAGCCTTCTTAGTAGTTAAATAATCCCTCCGGGGAGGATATGGAATGACAGCGTATATCGTACGCCGTTTAATGTTAGGAGTGGTTATCCTCTTGCTGGTTACCCTGCTGGTCTTTCTGGCGATGCGACTGTTACCGGGTGACCCGCTGATCATTTTCATTTCTCAGAGCCAGGTTGAAGTTTACTCCCCCGAGCAGCTGGCAGAGCTGCGTCATGAATATGGCTTGGACAAATCTCTTCCCATGCAGTATATCAGCTGGATTGGTAATATACTGCGGGGAGATATGGGTAAATCCATTGTTCTGGGTCAGGATGTGGGGTATTTGATATCCAAAAGGCTACCGGTAACCATTTATTTCGGTGCCTTGTCTTTTATCGTGAGCGCATTTCTCGGCATCATTTTCGGCGTAATCTGTGCTCTAAGAAGGGGTAAATGGATTGATTCGGTAGTTACTGTTTTGGCCAATATCGGCATTACGTTGCCTGCTTTCTGGTTGGGAATATTACTGATGTTTGTATTCTCGCTGACGTTGCATTGGCTGCCTACTGGCGGTTATGTACCTCCTACAGAAAGTCTGGGACAAAGTCTGCGTGCGGCAATCATGCCTGTTATCTGCCTTTCTCTATTCTCGATTGCTTCACTAACCCGTCAGACCCGCTCTGCCATGCTTGAGGTTGTCAGCCAGGATTATATCCGGACCGCCTGGTCTAAGGGTTTGCGTGAGCGGGTAATAATTTACCGGCATACCATAAAGAACGCCATGATACCTGTTATTACCATCCTGGGCTTACAGGTCGGGCTGATCTTCGGGGGATCGGTCCTGATAGAAACCGTCTTCCAAATTCCGGGAATGGGACGGCTATTGGCCAATTCTCTATTTTCTCATGATTACCAGATAGTCCAGGCCGGGACACTGGTCATCGCTGTGGTAGTGGTGCTTTCCAACCTGATAGTCGATATTTCCTACGGCTGGTTTGACCCGCGAATAAGGTACGGTTAAGGAGTGCGGAAATGCCTAATAATGTAGCCAATACAGTTGAACCGGCGGCACCGCCTGAAATCGCACCAGCCCAGAGCGAGTTCCGCCGGGTGATGAGGGTATTTTTTGGCCGCAAGCTTGCGGTAGTCGGTTTGGCACTGATCGTCTTTTTGATTATAACGGCCATATTTGCTCCATGGCTGGCACCCTATCCTCCTAATGACATTGACATGGCTCAAACTCTGGCCAAACCCAGTGCGGAACACTGGCTGGGAACTGATAATCTGGGAAGAGATATTCTGAGCCGCATTATTTATGGAGCCCGTACTTCTATGATAATCGCTATCGGCGCGACCGCGGTGTCCGTCATACTGGGCGAGGCTTTAGGTCTAATCGCCGCTCATTTTGGCGGAATCGTTTTTCAAATTATAATGCGCTTTATCGATGCCTTGATGGCAGTTCCGATGCTTTTGGTTGCTCTGATTATGGCTTCCTTGCTGGGTGGCGGGGCGAAAAACGTAATCTTGGCTCTGGGTGTCGGCATGCTATCCGTCCACGCCCGAATGATGTGCGCCCAGGCGCTCAGTGTTAAGCAGAATGATTATATTCTAGCCGCCAGGGCGATAGGCATGGGCAATCTGCGCATGATGTTCCTGGAAATTGTGCCCAATGCTTTTCCGGCTCTAGTGGTTGTCATCACTGTAGGTCTGGGGGCGGTTATTCTGGCAGAAGCTGGCCTGAGCTTTCTGGGTGTGGGCGTGATGCCTCCTTATCCAGCCTGGGGCGGTATGATCAGCGAAGGTTACAAATATATACTCTCCAACCCTGTATTGGCGCTTTCTCCCGGCGTAGCCATAATGATGGTAGTCTTTGGTTTCAATATGATGGGAGACGGGCTCCGCGATGCCCTGGATCCGAGGTTGAGGGGAGTGATTTGAGTTCGTTATTAGAGGTAAAAAATCTCAAGACCTATTTCAAGACTGACCGCGGTCTGGTCAAGGCAGTTGATGGAGTCTCTTTCTATATTGATGAGCATGAAATTGTCGGCTTAGTCGGGGAAAGCGGTTGCGGTAAATCGGTAACCATGCTCTCAACCGTCCAGTTGATCCCCACCCCACCCGGGATCATCGCCGATGGCAAGGTGCTATTTGAAGGGGTTGACTTGCTCCAGTATCAGGCCAAAGGGGAAGAGATGAGTGTCATCCGGGGCGGCAAAATCGCAATGATATTTCAGGAGCCCATGACCAGTCTTAACCCGGTGTTAACTGTTGGTAGGCAAATCACCGAAACGTTGGAATTACACCTCAAAATGGACTCACGAAGTGCCAGAAAGAGAGCAGCCGAGTTACTTAATCTCGTAGGGATCCCTGATGCTGAAGATCGCCTTGATTCCTACCCACACCAGTCTAGCGGCGGCATGCGACAGAGAATAATGATCGCTATTGCGCTTTCGTGTAATCCCAAAATACTTATTGCTGATGAGCCGACTACAGCAGTAGATGTTACCACCCAGGCACAACTACTAGAACTTATGCAGGAATTAGTAAACCGATTAAATACTTCTCTTGTCATCGTAACGCATAATCTAGGTGTCGTCGCTCGCTATGCCGAGAGAATATACGTAATGTATGCCGGTCGTATAGTAGAATCAGGACTTTCTGATGATATATTTCTTAATCCGCTTCATCCCTATACCATTGGACTTCTGAAATGTGTACCCCAGTTAGGAGAAACCAAAAGTGATAGGAAATTGGTACCCATTTCCGGTTTACCTCCAAACCTTATAGATATGCCCCAAAGCTGTGCCTTTCTACCAAGATGCTCCTATCACGTGGAGAAATGCCAACTCGAGGTCTGGCCTGAGCTTCATGCTGTGGGTAAAGACCATTTTGTATCATGCTATGTTGATACCCGGGAGAATCAATGAATGTCCAACAGAACAATATTCTATTAGAAATAAGAAACCTGAAGATGTACTTTCCCATTAATAAAGGGTTGTTACGTCGCAAAGTCGGTGACGTTAAGGCTGTAGATGACATAAGTTTTAATATTAGGAAAAATGAGACCCTCGGTCTTGTGGGAGAAAGTGGATGCGGTAAGACCACTACTGGCCGATGCGTATTACGCATATATAAGCCAACGTCAGGAAATATTATATTTAATGGTATTGATATTTCCTCTATACCTGAGCGTCAAGTAAGACCTCTCCGACGTCATATGGGTGCTATTTTCCAGGACCCTTACGGGTCTCTTAATCCACGCCAAACAGCGCGCACTATTGCTGGCATGCCACTAAAAATCCATGGCTTTTTGAAAAAACAGGAGTTAAGAAGCAGAGTAACCGAACTCTTTAATCTTGTTGGATTGGATTCAAGCATGATGGATCGTGTTCCTCATGAATTTAGCGGTGGTCAACGACAACGCCTGGGAATCGCCCGTGCTCTAGCCTGTAGCCCATCATTGATAGTATGTGATGAGCCGATTTCAGCACTTGATGTCTCAATCCAAGCTCAAATAATCAATCTGCTTGAGGAACTCCAGAAGAATCTAGGACTTACTTATCTCTTTATTGCCCATGATCTTTCCGTGGTACAGCACATTAGTGACCGGGTAGCGGTAATGTATCTAGGTCGTATTGTTGAGATAGCTAGCTCGAAGGAAATCTACCAGAATCCGATGCATCCGTATACCAAGGCGCTATTGTCAGCAGTACCTGTACCAAACCCTGTAATAGAAAAAGATCGGGTGCGTATCATTTTAAAGGGAGAGGTTCCCAGTCCGGCCCACCCACCCATCGGTTGCCACTTCCATCCACGTTGCGATATAGCTACACAGGCTTGTATTGACGACAAGCCATTATTACGCAATGTTGGTGACGACCATGAGGTAGCCTGCTTTAGAGTCTGAAGGTTACCTTTCACAAAAGGAGTATCATATTTGTATTTAATATATTTTCGTATTAAAAAGGTCCGGTCAATTTTACATCTGGGGTCTAGGCGTAAATCTGCTAGATAAAAAAGGAGCCTTTCTTTCTAAAGCAATTAAACCCCAAACTTGAGAGATTCCGAGTCTTTGCATACTTCTCACCCGAAGTGTCATTTCGATATTGAGGTCATTATTTCATATCTTTAGCCTACTTTGGAGCTTATTTTGAGGCTAAATGACAGGATATGTTTGTGACTACGTAATGAAGAGGGGCTTGTGTCCCTCTTCGCAAGCTACTCCCCTTTTGTGCGGAGTTTTCAATCCTCCTTCATCCCCCTTCCTCTGATAAAGGAAAGCGAGGAAAAGCAGATGCTTCATCCGCTAAATGGAATCAACAATAGTTAGAAAATGCTCTGCTACCTTATGTTAATTTACCACTTTCTCCAGGTAAAACCTGTTACACCTCAATAATAGCCCTGACTGGGCAAAAATATTCCTCTACGGCATAACAGGTTCCACAACCAGTGCATTTATCCGGATCAATGCTGAAGATACCTTTATATTCGATTATCGCCTCTTCAGGGCAGACGCGATTCCAGATGCAGGCATGACACTGTATGCATTTCTCACTGATTTTATATGCCACAGGCATCTCTCGTAAAAGCAGGTCCTTGATTACAACCTGTCTGTCATTGTTAATTCAACCGGCTTATTGTTTTAAGATATTAGCGGCGGTCTGTCTGGGCTGTAGCATCCCCTCCTGAGAAGATGTCACCGCCGTGGCCCCAGGGACGCAGTACGATAAATATCCAGGGTTTAGTCTGCTTTAAAACCCTTACCGGACAATGCGGGGTTCCTTTTGGTTGGATGGCAACGGTCGGCTTGGTAATAAGGTGCGCTTCCATTTCATCACCCCAGCACGCTTCCACCTCAGCAGGGAACTCGTTCAGGTTATTACAATCACAGCCGATAAAAATCAGGAATTCGGTATAAGGATGTACATGCGGCTTATCGGGGGCTGGCGTGAATCTATATGGGGCTTTATTCATGCTTTCATAGGACATATTATATTCGAAACCCTTAGCATTTATGTTGGTTATATAGCCGTCATTAGTATCCGGATTGAGGGGGCCGTAATGCCAGGGGCCGTTACGTATATATGCGAGCTCCTCAAAATTCTCCGAGTATTTGGAGAACTTCCAAGTAGCATAAGGGCCTTCAGGTTTATCTTTAAGTACCGGTTTAACCTTCACGGTGGGTGCTATGGCAACCTGCATAAGAATAAACCGGTCCTCCATGGGGCCGATGGTTATCGGACCATATGGTAGTCCCTTTGGGATGGAAACAGCCTGGGACGTGGTGATCCGGTGCTTTTCTTTATCTTCACCGATGCAGAAATCAATTTGAGCTCCAAGATAGCCCAGGTCATAAGTGTTTGTTCCCATGAAGATCATAATTTGATCATAATCACATACCTGGGTCTGGTAAGGTAGCTGTCTGCCGGAATTGTAGAAGGTGCCATATCTCAAATTGAGATCGTATCCGAAAAATTTACCGTTCATCTCGGTTCCCTGCCGGTAAGAGCCGGGCCCGTAATCTTTAAACGGAGGAATAGTCTTTGCGAAATGCCCATATTTTGTTTGCGCCATTATATTATCCTCTTTTAAATAAATTTGCTTTTTCCAATTTAAATGTAATGATGTTTTTTATCTCTCTCATTTCAGATTCTAAAAGACTCTCAGAAAATTACTATTATTTTACTCCGTATTACCTCCCTTCTCCTGATAAAAAAATACATTCGCAAGCATATATAACATATTGGATATACCTTGTCAAACCAGATTTGGGTTTATACGGATAAACATAATATCAAAGAAAAAATAGGGGCGGCATTAAAGCGGCAGCAGGAGAGTAGGTGGTGAAATGCCTCAATCAAGTGATAGATTTCATATATTTACGATGCGCTACCTCAGGTGTAATCCACTCTCTCTCAAAGTACCGTCCGGTTTTTATTGGGGGTAATAGTCCATAAATAGAATTCTGTAAAAACGATACGGTCTGCCCCTAATATGACGACACTATTCTTCAGGATATATATCCGGTATTGTAGTCAGACCGCCGGTGGACTTTATGCTTTGACAATGGCTTTGGCCGGACACCACCATTCGAAGGAAACACAGACTCCGCAGTCGGTGCACTTCTTCGGGTCGATTCTGGTGGTATAAAGGTTCAGTCCGTCAAAATCGGTAACCTTTTTATCCACGACGATGGCCCCTTCCGGGCATTCGTCAATGCAGATGCCGCACTTGAGACATTTGTTGGTAATTTTATAAGCCATGTTACACTCCTTCTAAATTATAAGGAAATGCCAATACCTTATTATCGGGTATATCCCTCGTCGGGCCACATCCTATCCCAGGGTGTGGCTTCCCTCAGTTCTTTGGGCAATAACTGCCGGAAGGATTTTTCCGTATGCCTGGGTCCCTGATTGACTTCGATGAATATCCAGGGTCGCGTTGTTTTCAGGGGTCTCCACGGAGAATGGATGAAATTCGGCGGAATCCAGATTACCGTGGATTTATTGAACACATGCCTTTCCATCTCTGGGCCCATATACATCTGAACCTCGGCACCCAGGTCCATCGGGTCGTCCGGGTTCGTCCCGATGTGGAACAGGAGCTCGGCATCTTTGTGTATGTGCGGGGGGTGCCCGGCCATCTCATGCTTAGAGACTATATCCTGGAGATCGCCGTACTGATTCTTCCAGAGGTCCCCTTTGCGTCTAACACCGCTATAAAAACCATCTTTTTCATCGAAAGGGAACATCCAGTGAACCAGATAGAAGTAGCTTCCTTTGGCCACGGCGTCATCCATGCGGGCGATTACTGGCCTGCGTTCAGTCTCTATTATAGGTGTCGTAATACCATATTGAATAAAATACTGATCATATTTGCCCATTATCTTTGTTCTCCTTTATTGTATTTGTCTCTGTTCCAAATTTCATCTTTACAATTGGTTGCTCTTCTCCTGTTCTTCGCCTCCTTTCCCATAATATGTACCGACATCCAGATTCAAGATACAACTTGACCTGCCCCCGATAGGATACCAGTTGTTACATTGTTACAATATTGTAGATAGCTTCAAGGAGCCGTTGGCTGATATTTGAGAGCGCTATTAGGTCTTACCTGATTATATTCCCTTTTCCACTACTCTATCAATACCATCGCCTCTTCAAGGGTAGTAAAGATCCCCCGATCCAACAGTTCATCCCGTAGCTTGCCCTCTCGCAGTTGCTCGTATTCGAGGATACCTCTTACTATCTCTAAATCACCTCTTATATAAAAACCATGGCGACAAATCAGCTTGCATCTCTTCATACATATTATGTCCTCAGCGGAAATATTTCGATGGGCACCGGGTACCTTCTCATTGAACAAAGTTGCAAACTGTTCAGGTCTGGTGCTATACATCGGTCACACCCGAATACTGAATGGGAATAAAATCCGGGAATTGTGACTATGCACATAAGAGGGGCTGGCGCCCCTCTTTAACACCCTTTCTTGTTTATCCGGTGCTGACACCACTCTTCTCAAGCTACTCCCCGTTTTAGGGAAGAGCAACTAAATCCCCCTTAATCTCCCTTTACGAAAGGAGGAGACGGGATGGGGCAATTTCCCGGACAGGCAAAGGATGATACGAGGGTGGTTTGGGTGGGAAAAGATGAGAAACGGGGGGCGGGGTGGATCAGTATTAATTCTTAAATTAACGCAATCATGTTATAATTTCACCATGAAACGTTCACTGATGGATATCATAGTCTGCCCGGTGTGCAAGGGGGACTTAACGCTTACCGTGGCGGCGGAGGAGGGGGACGAGATAGTAACCGGCTCCCTGCACTGCGGGAAATGCAACGTTGACTATCCAATCGAGGAAAGCATCCCGAACCTGCTGCCACCCGAGAATGACTAGTCGGGTCTATAGGCGACACCCTGCCCGGGGGACTCCCAGGCTTCAACGCAGGTAAGTTCTACGGGATCGGCGGACAGCTTCTCCTTAAGTTCATTGTAGATAGCGGCGGCGATATTCTCGGCGGATGGGTTTATCTTATCGAACGGCGGCACATCGTTTAGGCACGTATGGTCGTAGCGCTCCAGTATTTCCTTGAGGTGCCGCTTTAAATCGGTAAAATCATAGGCAAGGTCGATATCGTTGAGCTTTTCAACCTCCACCCTTACGACCACCCGGTAGCGGTGCCCGTGCATATTCTCGCATTTACCCTGATAGCCGCGTAAAAAATGGGCGGCGTCAAAATGCTTCTCAACGGTTATCTCGTACATGACAACTCCTCAATCGTCCTCCAGTTTCAGAACGCCCTGCACCTCTTTCACCGCCTGCTTCAGCTCACTTACCGTCCTGCCGTCAACCGGATAAACAAGGTCGGGAGCGATCTCCGCCAGCGGCACCAGCACGAAAGCGCGACGGGTCATGCGGGGATGGGGAATAACCAGGTCCGGGGTATCCATAACGACATCACCGTAGAGGAGAATATCGATATCGATAGTCCGGGGTTGGCCGGACTTACTGACCCTGCCCATTTTACTCTCGATACCCTTGGCTAGGACCAGCAGACCCTCGGGGGTTAGACGGGTAGTAACCTCGCAGACCATATTCAGGAACCGGGGCTGGTTGGGATTGTCCAGCGGCTCGGTATCGTATATCGACGACACCTTGCCCACCTTCATCCTCTGCGACAGAAGGTCGAGGGCTCTATCCAGATTCGCTTCGCGGTTACCCAGGTTAGAGCCGATGCCCAGGTAGACCGTAGTCAGTTCAGTCATTGATTGTCCCCCTTCTCACCACAGCGTCGCTCATGCGGCAGGCGAGTACGGTGGGCCTGACGTCATGGACGCGCACCATGTCGGCGCCGTTAGCTATGCCGATAGCCGTGACCGCCAGATTACCTTCGAGTCGCTGGTCGGGCGGCAGGTCGAGTACCCGTCCAATCATGGACTTGCGAGACGTCCCCAGCAGGACGGGCTTATCCAGTTCTCTAAGCTCGGACAGACGGTTTACGAGCTCAAGGTTCTGCTCCAGTGTTTTACCGAAACCGATACCGGGGTCGATGATGATATTCCCGGCGGGCACACCGGCTTCTACCGCCAGCCTGATGCCGGACTCGAGGTCGGAAATAACCTTAGCCATGATGCCGACCTTCGGCGGGGCGTCGCGCTGGTTCGCCATGAGAATCAGCGGCACACCAGCTTCGGCGGCAACCTGAGCCAGAGCGGGGTCTCTCTTGAGTCCCCAGATATCGTTGATTATATTCACGCCAGCCTTCACAGCCTGACGGGCGACTTCCGCCTTATAGGTATCCACGCTGATGGGAACCGATAGCTCAGCGGACAGTCGCTCTATCACCGGAATCACCAGCCTCAGTTCCTCATCGATATCATCCGAAGAGAGCGGCTCGGTGCCGGGACGGGTGGACTCACCGCCGACGTCGATAACATCGGCACCTTCGTCCACCATACGCCTGGCCTGGGCTATAGCAGCTTCGATATCGTCGCCGATTCCGTCGCCCGAGAACGAATCGGGGCTGAGGTTAACGACACCCATGACATAGGTGCGTTCACCCCAGCGAAATTCGGTACTGCCACAGCGTGTTGACGGTAAGCTTTTGGTCATTTTCAACATTCCAGCCATTATTTTAGCACTTCCGTATTAACATATAAAATTTGAAAATAGGGTATAAGATATAAATCCCCCTTAATCCCCCTTTGCGAAAGGGGGACAAGGGGTAGGGAAAACTACCGGATAATTGCACGATGATACTGGGCGGTCGGGTGGGAAAAGA
>CAZCZJ010000044.1:0-1337 GCA_964503235.1 uncultured Dehalococcoidaceae bacterium
TACTGAGGAAATTCCGCTACGGAGAAAAAGGTTTTACCCTGATCGAGCTGCTGGTGGTGATTGCCATACTGGGCATCCTGGCAGCGGTAGCTGTGCCCAACGTGAGCAAGTTCATCGGCAAGGGTCAAACCGAGGCATTTGATACGGAGTATCGCAACGTCCAGACGGCGGTGATAGCGGGTATGGCCGATGCACAAGTATCTACCGTTAGCGACGGTTGTGTCGCCGACGCCGGAACGGAGAACTTCGGCAATACCGGCCATCTAGACGCGGCTACAGGTTATTCCGCCACGGGATGTGATGTTGTTGCGGGCGGTATTGCTGTCGAAGACTACATTATCAGTGGTGCCGATGATATCGCCTGTTCTTACAGCATCGAGGAGGATGGCACGGTAGAGCGGATTTGGACTCCCGCTGATTAATCGGGTTATGCACATATAGCTATATGAAATAAAAAAGAATATAATACAAAGTCATAAAAGAGAAGCCTATCAGTAATGACCCAAGTTACTGATAGGCTTTTTATATCTTTTTTTAGAGAGAATATTTCTCACCCATAATATAGAGGTTTGAGATAATATTATCTGATAGCTGTGTCATTGAGATAGCAGAGTTCTAGTAAGTTAGATATAAATATGTAGTAAGCTGTAATTGAATCCGAATATTTACTGTTGCCTGGGAGTGGTATACTCGTCTTCTTCAGGGGTATAGTAATTAGTTGCCACCGGGGTCGGCTCTTCCTGATGCCAGGCTTCCTTGCCACCGGTTAGTCTGGCTATCTCTTCCTTGTCATTACAGAAATCGTTGACGCTGTCAAGCGTAATAGCCCCGTCATGGTACAGGTTAACCAGCGCCTGGTCCATTAATTGCATGCCGGCATGGGTATTGACGCGAATAGTATTGGGCAACTGGAAGCTCTTGCCTTCCCTGATAAGATTTTTCACGGCGGAATTGGCCAGCATTATCTCTATCGCCGCTATTCTCCCTTCCTGGTTGGCTTTGGGAATTAGCGACTGACAGAGTATGCCCAGCAGCAATGACGCCAGACGCGCCTGAGCCAGGTAACGCTCATGGGGCGGGAAGATATTGATAATCCTTTCTACGGCTTGAGAGGCGCTGGGGGCATGACCGGTGGTCAGTACAAGGTGACCGGTTTCGGCTACGGTAAGCGCCGCCGATGCTGTCTCCAGGTCTCTCATCTCACCGACAAGTATAACGTCCGGGTCCTGACGTAAAACATGCCGGAGCGCCTCAGCGAATGATAGCGTATCACTGCCCAGCTCACGTTGTGTAATGGTACAGCGAAGATTGGTATAGGTATACTCTACCGGGTCTTC
>CAZCZJ010000044.1:1437-18791 GCA_964503235.1 uncultured Dehalococcoidaceae bacterium
CATGAGCTATGCTTCCTAATTCTATTCCGCTTATCACATTATCCACGACGGCATTAATATCATCATTTACTACATCAGATGACAAACTGATTGTTTCGTAGGCAATTGTGAAACTATCATTAATTATTTCAAGATCAGCTATCTGTTCCTCTAAAACATCGATATTTTCCAGAATCTTTTGTTTTTCCGCTTGCTTTTTAGTGATGATAAAATTATTAGCATCGATTTCTTCATTTGTAGCTTTGATATTTCCCGCGGTATTCTGGATGATGAATATAAAAGCAACTACCACCCCGATAGCGGCAACGGCAGCGGGTATAGCCAGTAGTCTATCCCGTGACATAGGCTTGGGTAAATAATCACCGGGTAATGTATTTATATTCGCCAGTAGTGAGCCGGACTCTCGGGGTAATTCTTTAAGAGTAAGCCCTACATTGACCAGATAATGCGATGGGTCGAGCTGTTTGGGGCATTTCAAAGGCGATGTTAGCGGGGCTACCGTATATCCCAGCTCCCGGGAAAGCGATTCGAATGAATCAGGATTATCCGCCATTTCACCGGAAATATACACAATTGTTTCCTCGGGGAGTATTTTCTCCGGATTGTTTGAATTATAAAATTGTACGGTACGTCTTAATTCATCTTTTACTATTGCTAGTTTTTCTTGATAAGATAATGAGTCATGCGGGAAGGATACAGTACGCATCGGTTGGGGAAAACCCTCTGATAATATAATGATATCAAATTCAGTTTCCTGGGCATCGATGAGTATGGCCGTTTCTTCTTTTATCAGTCTGGCTAAAGCCAGGGGTTTGATGTCCATGAGATATGGTCTTAATCCGGCCTGGTCAAGGGCGTGAAGCAAGTTATTGGTGGTCTGCCGGGGCAAGGCGACGATAAAGGCCCGCATGCGGCTTTCATCGCTGGACACGATTTGCCAGGAGATGTGTAACTGCTCCGGGGTAACGGGTAAAAGCCTTTTAGCTTCCCGTGTCATGGCCTCTTCTTGCATGGCTTTGGGTAATAAAGGCAGAACGACGGGACGCGATAGTGAATGAAGACCACTCATACCAAAGATAAAACTGTTCGGGCTGATTTTATTAGCCGAAAACAGATGCTTGATCTTTTCAACCAGCTCCATTTCCTTGTCTTCATCGCTAACATTTTCCAGGTCTATATCAAGCGGCACCTCGGCAAGTTTACTTATTCTCCTGCCACTGGTCACCATTAACCGGATACTTTTATCGTTGATATACAGTGACGTTATTTTCTTAGCCATGATTAATCTCCCTTGTATGAATAGACAACCATTTGGATTGAGGTATATGGTGAGTCATCCATTACCATCTGGACCGATTCTATATATCCGGTGCTGAAGCCTTCATTCATATTAATTATAAAATTCACCATATCGGACAATTCGCCACGTACCATGACGTACACCATTATTTTTTCACATTGAAGGTTAATGAATTCTTGTGTTTTTATATCAGTTGTACCGATATCGTATATTTTCACATTACTCATAGAAGCGATATAATAACATTTGTCAGTGACATCAATACTTTCAACAGGCTGTTGAAGTTTTAATTTACCACTGTCGTGTTGCGAGGAAATGGAGTTATGTATTGCAATCAGTTCGTTTTCTTGTTGCTGCAATTCTTCGATGTTAAATTGTCCCAGTCTCGCTTCGGCCACTGCTAACTCATCATTAGCTTCGCTGTTCTCTTTTAACTGTGAAGAATAGGTTACGCCGAGTCCTGCCAATATAACGATGAAAACACCTACCGAGAGAATTATCCAGCTGGTTTTACTTACACTAATTTTAATTTTTTTCATATTGTCCTCGATTGCCAGAGGCTAGAATGCAGTTCCGTAAACGCTATACATGGCCGACACCATCGAAAGTGCAATAAGACCGACCACGCCAGCAATTACCAGAGTCATTACTGGCTGTATGAGCCCTATAAGTGACTTTGTTTTATCCTCAGCCTCTGTTTCGTAATTAGCTGCAATGGCTAATAGAGAGGTATCAAGGCTGCCGGTTTCCTCCCCGACTTTAACCATACGTACTATCATTGGTAGGAAGAAGGGATTCTTGGACATAGGCCCGGCCAAACCTTCACCCTTGAGCATATCCTGGTGAACATCATTAAGTGCCTGTGCCATTACTTTGCTATTGGTACCCTGGGTGACCAGAGACATAATTTCCGTTAAAGGTAAGCCAGCGGTGAATAAGATTGAGATACTCCGACAACAGCGGGATAGCTCGTTGAGTTGTTTTACACGACCTATTAGAGGTAATTTTAACAGGAATTTATCCCACTTATAACTACCATCCGGGGTTTTGATATAAATCAGGAAAGCCCCGATTGCGACTACTATACCAATAATGATGTATAGGGCGTTTGCCTTAACGACCTCTGAAAAATCCATCATCAATCGTGTTATAGTCGGTAGTTCCACGTTGAGCCTATCGTATAAATCGCTGAACGCCGGCAAGACAAATCCAACCAGTACACCGACGACGATAACCGTGACAATGGCGGCAATAACCGGGTAGGTAAGTGCACTTTTAATGCTTTTTCTGGAGTTTATTTCCTTTTCCATGTAGTCGGCTACCTGTCTCAGCATTGTCTCCAGCCCACCGGTTTGCTCACCGATGCTTAATGTCCTGCAGGCCAGAGGAGTGAATATTTCCGGATGTTTAGCCATCGCTATCGATAGTTGATTTCCGTTTCTAAGGTCTTTGAGTATATCGACCATCGCCTTTTTCATATTGGGATTGGCCATTTGTTCTTGCAAGAGTTCAAGAGAGGTGACGATATTAACACCTGATTCTAATAATAAAGCTAATTGGCGGAAGAAAAGTACGATTTCCATCGGCTTTATCTTGAACATGGATTGTTTTAATCTCTCTACACTGAGGAAAGGAACGTATTGTTTCAGGTTGATTAAACGATAACCCGCATAGCTCATCATGTCATTGACGGCTTCTTCGTTGGCGGCGTTTAACCTCCCCTTAATGACTTCTCCCTGTGGACTACAGGCTATGTATTGATATACCATTAGCTTTCCAACAAAATAATAATTTTGTTCTCCTATTTATGTCATTATCAGTTTTTCAGTTACCCCGTGTATGCGTTTCGGATTATCTCTGAAGGTGTGGTCATATTTTCTTTAACCTTAATCATTCCATCTTTAGCCAGAGGTATCATGCCTTCTTTTATGGCTCGCTCTCGGATTTCTCCAGCCGTAGCACCTTTTAGAAGCATCGTTTTAATTTCTTCGGTATTATTGAGTATTTCAAATACACCCGTTCTACCGCGATAGCCGGTGTTAGAACAGTTTTTACATCCGCTTCCGTACATAAAAGTATCTTTTTCCTCTTGCATTTCCTGTTTATAAGCCATAGATTCAGCGCTGGAGACTTCCGTAGGACTGGAGCAGTTAGGACAGATACGTCGGACCATCCGCTGAGCGATTACACCTATAAGTGCCGAGGAAACAAGAAACGGCTCTACGCCGAGGTCCAGGAGACGCAAGACTACACCAACGGTGTCATTGGCATGGATTGACGATAATACCAGATGTCCGGTGAGCGCTGATTGAATGGCGATATTGGCCGTTTCAGCATCACGTATCTCACCGATGAGTATTATGTCGGGGTCAAGTCTTAATATAGACCTGAGGCCGCTGGCAAAAGTCAGACCAGCCCGGGGATTAACCTGAATCTGGTTGATTTTTTCAAATCTATACTCGACCGGGTCTTCTACGGTGATGATATTTCTTTCAATGCGGTCGAGTGTATTAACGGCGGCATAAAGCGTGGTTGTTTTACCGGCACCTGTCGGTCCGCTCACCAGTATTATCCCGTAGGATACCTTGAGCATATCTTCAAATTTGACGAGGGTGTCAGGCAAAAACCCCAACTCACTTAAAGACAGTGTTGCTCTCGACTTATCGAGAAGTCGTAATGTTGCCATTTCACCATGTACGGTAGCAATACTGCCGACACGAACGTCAATTGCCCTTCCTTTGGCTTTGACGGTGAACTGTCCATCCTGCGGTCGATGGTGGTCAGCTATATTCATTTGAGCCAGGACCTTGATTCTTGAGATTAATGCGGTAGCCGTGGTTAAGGGGAGAGAAAACATATCATGCAGCGCTCCGTCAATTCTATAACGGACTCTGAGGGCTTCTTCACCGGGCTGGAGGTGGATATCGGATGCTCTGGCTTTTACCGCTTCATCTACTATCAGTGTCAATGCCTGGGATACCGGGGCATCCATAGAAGTATCCAGGCGGACTTTCGCAGCAGCATCTCCGTCACTTCCCTCATCAGAAGAGATACTCGATATTTTCTGCTGTATCTCGTCGTAGGCTCTGTAATTGAAATCGATTGCGTCCAGGACTTCTTCGGCGGCAGCCTCTTCGGGCTCTATGCGCATCTGACTCCAGCTGGCAAGAGCTTCCAGAGCGAAAATGTCCGTTGGATTAGCCATGACCACACGTAAGATATTGCCAGTTTTTGATATGGGGATTGCCACGTGCTTACGGGCCATAGCTTCGGGGATCATTTGAAGAGCTTCTGGCTCAGGTGCATTTTTTCGTAGGCTACTCTGAGCCTCTTCAATGGATTCTGTCATATGTATAGAGTCCCAAATTTACTGATATAAATAGGATTTACAGGAATAATCTTATATGCCTTTTTTCCCATTTACAATAGCTATTTGGTAATAGGTAATTCAGGTAGTCCGCGGAAATGGACATTAAATAACACTCTTTGACATGTTTGAATATTATGTTAAAATATGTTTAGGATAAGAAGCGGCTAATTTTGCCAGACTAATAAATCACGAGGAGATACTATGAGAGAGCTGATTAATAGCTTTTTAAATTATCTGGTGGTAGAGAAAGGCTATTCCGATAATACTATCAATGCATATCGGAATGACCTTACGGCTTTGGCTGATTTTGCTGAGAAAGAGTTGTCCGGACAGGGTCCGGGCACATCCTGGAGAAATTTCACCCGTCAAAACATGCTGAGTTACCTCCTTTTTCTTAAGGAAAGGGGGTATGTTCCCACGACGATAGCCCGGAAAGTGGCGGCGGGCCGGTCTTTCTTCAGTTTCCTGTTAGCGGAGGGGGCTATCAAATCCAACCCGACCGAGAATATGAGTTCGCCCAGCGTGGGCAAGGCATTACCGAAGCCCATACCGATTAATCAGGTACGCCTTCTCCTGGAACAACCCGCCAAGTTATCAACTTCCGAGGCCAAGAGGGATAGAGCCATACTGGAACTGCTGTATGCCAGCGGCATGAGAATCAGCGAACTGGTGGCTTTAAATATGGGCGATGTGAATATGGAGGGTGATTATTTTGTACGCTGCTTTGGTAAAGGGCGTAAAGAACGCATCATACCGCTTTACGAACAGGTAGTTAAAACCATTAAAGAATATGTTGACGAGGAACGTCCCAAACTCTTACGCAGTAAAAAAGATAATGCCTTGTTCTTAAATGCCCGCGGTGAAAGGCTCACCCGACAGGGATTCTGGCAGAAGCTCAAGGAATATGCCAAAACAGCCGGACTGGATGAAAAAATTAGCCCTCATACACTGAGGCATAGCTTTGCCACTCATATGCTTAACGGCGGGGCGGATTTACGGTCGGTGCAGGAACTGCTGGGACATGCTAATATATCAACGACACAGGTTTATACTCATCTGACCACCGAACAGGTTCGAAAATCTTACGATAAATCGCATCCCAGGGCTAAATAGAGGAGGTAATGGATGCCATCAAAATCACGGCGTACCAGAGGTAAGCATCCTCACCAAAGCAAAAAGAGCAAAGCTATCCTGCGGCAGGAAACTCTGGCGACAAGACCACCAACGCCTGAAAAACCTGCTCCGGTTAAAGAGACTGTTACATTACCAACACCCAAGCCCGCGGAAATCCCTTCCAGGCAACGTACCGTGAGTCACCCCTATGTATACAGAGAGCTTCGGAGAATTGGGATTTTAGCAGCAATAGTGATTATCATTCTGATTATTTTAGCGGTAGTTCTCCACTAGTCCTTTACGGGTGGCTGCTATGGACTTTGATGCGGCAAGAGCCAGGTTAATCAAGAAAATCGGTTCTGAAATCAGAGATAAACGCGTACTCGATGCGATGTCCCGTATACCCCGCGAATTATTCGTCCCCGAGGGAGTCCGGCATCAGGCTTACGAAGACAAGCCGTTGCCGATTGGATATGAGCAGACAATCTCACAACCTTATATTATCGCTCTGATGACCGAAGCGCTGGAGATTCAGGGTACCGAAAAGGTGCTGGAGTTGGGGACCGGTAGCGGCTATCAGACAGCCATACTCGCCGAACTGGCTAAAGAAGTTATCTCTATCGAGCGGGTACCGGAGCTGGCGGAATCGGCCCGGGCTGTCCTCGATAATCTAGGTTACAGGAATATACATATCCATATTGCCGGGGAAAGCCTGGGACGAAAGCAGGACGCTCCTTATGATGCTATCATGGTAACCGCCGGCGCCCCCAGGGTACCGGATGACCTGGTTGCCCAGCTGGCAAACGGCGGACGTATGATAATACCGGTGGGTACCAGATATATGCAGGAACTGTGTAAAATCACCAAATACAGAGATAAAACAACCGTACAGAACCTCGGTGGCTGCAGGTTTGTTTCTCTTATCGGTAAAGACGCCTGGGGAAAATAAAGGATAAGGTGGAAAGACATGGACGTATTTGAAGCCATAAAGACCAGACGAAGTATCCGTAAATATAAGCCGGACCCGGTCAGTGATGCAGACCTTCAGAAAGTACTTGAAGCGGCTCACTGGGCACCGTCATGGGCTAACACGCAGTGCTGGCGGTTTATCGTGGTACGCAATCCCGATATTAAAAAGCAGGTTGCGGGCACTCTGATGAAGGTCCAGTTCGGTGAGGACTGGCTTAAAAATGCCGCTGCCGATGCTATCGTACAGGCGCCGGTCCTAATTGTTGCCTGTGCGCAAAAGGGCGTTGCCGGTTATACTCGGGACGGCACTCCGGTAACCGATAAGGACGACTGGCTGCTGTTTGATGTCGCTTTATCGATTCAAAACCTCACCCTGGCAGCCCGGGCGCTGGGCATGGGAACGGTAATCGTGGGGGCATTCGATGCTGAAAAAGCCGCTGCAATACTTGACGTACCAGATGGTTATTCCGTGGTTACGATGACACCGCTGGGTTATCCGGACCATACCGGGCAGGCACCGCCACGTAAAGAGCTTACCGATATTATATATACCGATAAATACGGCAAATCATAGATAACCATCAAGGAGCTTGCTATGGAATTATTCGAAGCTATTAACAACAGGCGAAGCATCCGCCACTACACTACCGATCCGGTTGACGACGATAAAGTTAATAAAATCCTGGAGGCGGGACGCTGGGCGCCGTCCTGGGCTAATACGCAGTGCTGGCGCTTCGTTGTCATACGCGACCCCGATATAAAAGCCCGCATTGGTCAGAGTCTCATGAGGATAAAAAGAGATGATAAACTGGTGGACAATCCCGGCACGAAAGCCATTAACGACGTGCCCGTGTTAATCGTGGTCTGTGCCGAGATGAACAAATCGGGCTGCAAGCCCGGCGATGCCACAAGCAAAGATTTCGTCACTGATAAGGGTGACTGGTTTATGTTTGATGCCGCCCTGGCGGTGCAGAACATGGTGCTGGCGGCACACGGTCTGGGACTGGGTACGGTGATTATGGGTGCTTTCGATGCGCCCATGGTCGAGGAAATACTGGGAATCCCCGAGGGCTACAGGGTGGTTATTCTGTTACCGCTGGGTGTCCCGGCACGCGAAGGCAAAGCGCCGCCCCGTAAATCACTCGACGAGATAGCCGCTCGTGACAGATGGGATAGCTAATCGGTAAAAACAACATCGGGTATATCATTATCGCTATCATCATGATGGTTCCAGCTTGCTTGCCGTGTTCGGTCGTCTGCGGTTATAATATAGGCTGTAAAAACTAGAGAGCAGGTGTTTAGATGCAAAAATACGGACTTGATACTATCCATAATGTTGTTTTATTATCTCACGGTGGTGCCGGTAAGACATCGTTGTCAGAGGCAATGCTTTTCAAATCGGGGGCGGTAAAACGCCTGGGTAAGGTTGACGACGGGTCTTCCACTTCCGACTACGACCCTGATGAAGTAAAACGTAAGATAAGTATCAATTTATCCATACTACCCTGCGAATGGCAGGACAAGAAAATAAACATCATCGATACCCCGGGGTATGCCGATTTTGTCGGTGAAGTGAAAGCGGGCATGCGTGTCAGCGAAGGCGCGGTAATCGTTGTTTGTGCGGCATCGGGCGTTGAAGTGGGCACCGAGCAGGTGTGGAAGTACTGTGAAGAAGCCAGGATGCCCCGTCTTATCTTTATCAATAAAATGGACCGCGAAAACGCCGATTATATCAGGACCGTGGAGGAAATCAGGTCTAAACTGGGTGCTAAATGCCTGCCGTTGCAACTGGCTATCGGCGCTCAGGACAACTTTGAAGGAATAGCCGACCTCCTGCTAATGAAAGCCTACATGGGCTCTGAATCTAAAGAAGGAGAAATGCCGTCCTCGCTACAGGCTCAAATAGATACCGACCGTGAAAAACTCATCGAGGCAATCGCCGAAATCGATGATGCCCTTATCGAAAAATACCTGGGCGGCGAAGAGATAAGCCCTGAAGAACTCACCAGTAATCTGCGGAAGGCGATAATAAACGGAAATATCGTGCCGATATTGACGGGTTCGGCGCTGCAAAATATCGGCGCCGACAGACTGATGGACGCTATCAGTAATTACCTGCCTCTCCCCAAAGAACAACAGGTAGCCTTATCCGATGGCCCGGTAGACCCCAGCGATACAGCGCCTTTAGCCGCGCTGGTATTCAAGACAACCGCCGACCCCTATGTCGGGAAGCTTACCTATTTTCGTGTCTATAACGGCGCCATAAAGAGTAATACCCAGGTCTGGAACTCTAACGAGAAAGCCTCCGAGCGTATCGGGCAGCTTTATTTGATGCGCGGCAAGACACAGGAACCGATAGAGCAGGTATCCGCGGGTGATATCGGCGCCGTGGCGAAATTGAATGTAACCGGTACGGGCGATACGCTCTGTGCCCAGGAGAAGCCGGTTACGATAACCCCTGTTACGTTTCCAACACCCACGTACAACGAGGCGGTCTATCCCAAAACAAAGACGGATGTGGACAAAATGGGTACGGCTTTATCCCGTCTGGCAGAAGAAGACCCGACTTTAAAGGTGTATCGTGAGATGGGTACCAACGAAACGATAATGGCCGGCATGGGTGATACTCATCTGGCGGTGGCTGCCGAAAAAATGCAGCGTAAGTTCGGTGTAAACGTGGAGATGTCCATGCCCAAGGTCCCCTACCGCGAGACTATCACCACGTCATCCAAAGCCGAATATAAGCATAGGAAGCAGTCGGGTGGGCATGGCCAGTACGGTCACGTTCTGCTGGAGTTGGAGCCTCTACCGGAGCGTGGTGAGAATGAGTTCGGCGATAGAATAGTAGGCGGTTCCGTGCCTAAAAACTACATACCGGCCGTTGAAAAGGGAGTCCACGAAGCCTATCAGGAAGGCGGTCTGGCCGGTTACCCGGTAGTCGGCGTAAAGACAACGCTATATGACGGCAGCTTCCACCCGGTGGATTCGTCAGAAATATGCTTTAAAATTGCCGGAGCGCAGGCGTTTAAAAAGGGAATAGCCGATGGCCAGCCGATACTACTCGAACCGATTATGAACCTAAAAGTTACCGTTCCGAGCGACCTTACCGGGGATATCATCGGCGACCTCAATACCAAGAGAGCCCGCGTACTCGGTATGAATCCTGAGGGCGATACCAACGTTATCGAGGCAACGGTGCCCCTCGCTGAAATCCAGCGTTATGCCATCGACCTTAAATCGATGACGCAGGGAAGGGCGATATACAGTATCGAGTTCGACCATTACGAGGAAGTTCCCGCGCAGATAACACAGAAAATCGTTGCCCAGAAAGAAGCGGCAAAAGACTAATCAAACTGTCTGGATTAATCCGACAGATTGTTTACGAAGCCAGTAGTTCTTTTAGCTTCTCCGTAAAAGCCGGTAAGACCTTTTTCCAGTCGCCGACAACGCCGTAGCGCGCCTGACGGAAGATATTAGCCTCCGGGTCTTTGTTGATAGCAATGATGTTTTTAGAGCCCGAACAGCCGCTGAGATGCTGACTGGAGCCGGAGATAGCCACCGCTATGTATAGTTCGGGCGCTATTATCTTACCGGTAAGTCCTATCTGCACGGTATCCGCAATCCACCCGTTATCGCAGGGAGGTCGACTGGCGCCCACGGCGCCCTTTAAAAGTTTAGCCAGCTCTTCCAGCTGGGCAAAAGCTTCGGCGCTGCCCATCCCCCTTCCCCCCGCCACCACTACTTCCGCGTCTTCTATTTTTATACCGGCAACATCTTCGACGACGGTATCGATTACCTTGGTCCTTATCACCGATTCGTCAATCCCGGCATCGATATTAACGATTTCACCCTGCCTTGAAGTATCCGGTGCCAGAGGGGTCATGGCTTTTGTTCTGATGGTGACAATTTGAGGGTCGGTATTGCTGGTATACACCGCTTGGGCGTTGCCGCCGTAGACGGGCTTGGTCTGCAGTAAACGCTTTGAATCGGGGTCGATAGCAAGGTCTACACAGTCCAGGGTGGCGGTCGTACCCAGCTTAAAGGCAAGACTCGGCGCCAGGTCGCGGCCAATATCGTTCTGTCCCAGAATAAGGACCTGGGGCGTTACCTGGTTGATAACCTTCTCCATGACGGTAACGTAGGAATCGGTCTGATAAGTTTTAAGTATTTCATCGTCAACAACATAGGCTTTATCAGCCCCGTAAGCAATAGCCTCTTGGGCTGCATTGGCAACGCCGCTTCCAACGACTATAGCGTATAACTCCTGGCCAGAATCTTCAGCCAGTTTCTTTCCGATACCGAGACTTTCGGTGGAAATCGGGACCAGCTTTCCCTCTTTAACCTCACAAAATACCGCGATACCTTTATAATCCGCCATTTTTATTTCTCCTGTTTATAATATCTTGGCTTCCCTTATCTTCATGGCAAGGTTTGCCGCCGCTTCTTCCGGTGAATCGCCTTCCGCCATCTCGCATTTTCCTTCGTGAACGGGTTGAAATAGTTTCTGAGTATCCGTTTTCCGTCCGGCATTACCCACTTGTGCTGTTTCCACCCCGATATCTGCCGGGGCCCATACGACCGGGTCAACCTTCTTGGCGGCCATGATTCCTTTTATGGTGGGATAGCGCGGCTCACCGATTTCATTACTCACTGTAATGACGGCCGGTAACACTACCTCGACAACTTCATAACCGTCGGCGGATACCTTCTCTACTCTGGCGGTGCTGTTATTTATGTCAATTTTACGCGCCAGAGTGACACATGGTAATCCCAGAAGCTCCGCTATGCCGGAGCCGGTCTGCCCGGCATTAGTATCCGAGGCTTCCCGGCCGCATAATATCAGGTCATATTCAGCCACTTTCTTGACCGCCATGGCCAGAGCGTAAGCGGTCGAATAGCTGTCGGCGCCATCATAACTCTCGTCTTCCAGTAAGATAAGCTCATCAGCCCCCATAGAAAGCGGTTTTTTAACGACTTCCCGAAGAAGCTTTATCCCCATCGTTACGGACGTGATTTTCCCGCCGATAGAATCCTTGATTCTCAGGGCTGCCTCCACCGCGTACTCGCCGTAAGGGTCGATTACGGGCGGTGCCCCCTTCATTTCAGCTTTATTCGTAGCTGAATCAATCTGGAAGCTGGCGGGGGGTGCTTCTGGGTCGATAACCTGCTTGACACAAACAACAATATTCATCTGAATTGACGCACTCTTTCTTATGACTAATAGTTTTGGGGAAATTCCCTCAATAATGTAGCATCAAGCCCGAGACTATGTCAAATAAACGCCCACTACCCGCTCGATGCCCGCGTAATCCCCGGTAATTTCAATTCTGGCGGTTGAAAAAACCTCACGAATGATATATTCGATAGCGTCCCCCTGTCCTTCTCCTATCTCCAGGAGCATACAGCCCCCGGGAGATATTTTACTAAGTGACTGAAGGCATAAACGGTTAATCATCGTTGTGCCGTCACGACCGCCGTCGAGGGCCAGTACCGGCTCAAAGCTTAAAGGACCGCTATCCGGTATTTCCGATTTTCTCACATACGGCAGGTTGGCTATTATCAGGTCGATGGCACCGGGAAGAGGCTCCAGCATATTACCGTGTAAAAGTTCAACCCGGTCGGCTACGCCATGTCGACGGCAATTATTTGCCGCTACCTTCAGCGCAAGAAGGGAAATATCCGTGGCGTATATTTTTATTCCGGCAAGGTGCCTGGCCAGGCTGATAGCGATGGCTCCGCACCCGGTGCCGACATCAACCATAGTGGCGATATCCCGGCTATTTGCTATTTCTAAAACTTTCTCGACCAGAAACTCGCTTTCGGGTCGTGGGATGAGAACGTTGCGGTCGACATAGAAGTCCAGTCCGTAGAATTCACGGTGTCCGGTGATATAAGCCGAGGGCTCACCCTGCTGGCGACGGGTTATAAGCTTAGAATATAAATCCTCGTCGGCCTTACTTAATTCAGCATCCAGTCCTTGATATAACTGCGGTCTGGCAATATTCAGTACGTGCCGCAAGAGGATTTCGGCTTCCAGAGAGGCATCGTCGATGTTATTCCGGGCCAGGATATCGCGGGCATTTAGTAAAGCTTCCTTGAGGTTCACACTGCCTGTTCCTCAAGCTGTTTCGTCTGCTCGGCAGAGATTAAGGCGTCAATAAGCTCGTCAAGTTCGGCTTCCTTGCCTTCCATGAACTTGGATAGATTATGCAGGTTGAGATTTATACGGTGGTCAGAGATGCGGTCCTGTGGATAATTGTAAGTCCTTATTTTTTCCGAGCGGTCGCCTGTGCCTACCTGGGAACGGCGTGAATCGGTTATTTCCTTGTCCTGTTTGTGCCGCTCCATATCCAGGAGGCGCGTGCGGAGCACCGACATGGCTTTTATTTTGTTCTGTAACTGCGAGCGTTCGTCCTGGCAGACGACGACCATCCCCGTAGGCAGGTGGGTCATGCGTATCGCGGTAGCGACTTTATTAACATTCTGGCCGCCGGCGCCGCCGCTGTGAAAGACATCTATTTTAACGTCGTCGGGATTCACGTCAATATCGACTTCTTCAGCCTTGGGAAGGACAGCTACCGTGGCCGTGGAGGTATGGATTCTACCGGAGGATTCGGTAACGGGTATCCTCTGCACGCGGTGGACTCCCCTTTCGTATTTAAGCCGACTGTAAGCGCCTTTACCGCTTATCTCGAATATAATCTCCTTAAAACCGCCGATACCGCTCTCATTCATACTGATAATATCGGTTTTCCAGCCGTGGTTCTGGGCGTATCGACTGTACAGTCGAAAGAGGTCGGCGGCAAAAAGGGCGGCCTCATTACCCCCCGCCCCTGCCCTTATCTCCATGATGATATCCTTTTCGTCGTTGGGGTCTTTGGTCAGCAGTGCTTTACGAAGTTGTTCGGTTAACTCATTGAGCCTTTTTTCCAGCGATGCTATCTCCTGCTGGGCCAGGTCTACCATTTCATCTTCAAGTCCGCCATCCAGCATGGCTTTCGTCTCTTCGATTGACCTAGTTACCTCTTTATATTCACGATAGGTTTTTACCGTATTTTCCATATCGGCTCTTTCCTGGGCCAGAGCCTGCAGCTGGGGCAGGTCGGTGGCAATCTCAGGCTGCGCCATCTTACGGTCAATCTCCTGGTATCGCTTTTCAATTTTCTTTAGTTGTTCCAACATACAAGAAAATTATAACACAGGTTCCAGAGCCCTCCAAGCTGGACAAATTGACATATATCCCTATTTCGGACTATAATCAAGCGTATTTCGCGTGTCCGCAAATGACAAATACGGATTTTTTTGAAAGAAAATACCTTCGGATATTATTTCTAAAAATACTATTGTTCAGAGAAACGTCACTCAAGTAAACACTGTAAGGAGTAGTGCGTATGACGATAACGGAAATTCTTACCAGAAATGCTAGGTTGTATCCCGACTCTGTTGCTCTCGAAGAAATAACACCCAGTAAAAACGTCAGGAAAACCATAACATGGAAGGAATTCGATGAAAATGCCAATCGAGTAGCTAACGCACTCATCAAAAGAGGTGTGAAAAAGGGTGACGTCGTTGTCCATGTTATGATGAACTCCATCAAATGGCTCGAAGCCTACTTCGGTATTCTCCGGACAGGTGCCATGGCGGCACCGCTTAATTTCCGGTTCATCAGCCGCCAGATTAAATACTGCGTGGATATTGCCGAACCCAAGGCAATGATATTGGACGAGAGCTTTACGGAGCGTATCGAGGAAATCCGGTCCGATTTACCTACTATCAAGAGTTACATTTTCCTGGGCGACAATATGCCGCAGGGTATGGAGGCTTACGATAAGGTCATGGCGGAGTCATCCCCGGTGCCCCCGGATGTTAAATTATGCGGTGAAGATGAAGCCGGACTCTATTTTACATCGGGCACGACGGGCGACCCCAAGGCTACGCTGCTCTGTCATAAGAACCTCGAGCATGTTGCTGTTAACGAGAACTATTCTCATCGTGAAACACGTAAGGACTGCTTCCTTCTCATTCAACCCCTCTATCATACCGGGGGTAAAATGCACTGGTTCGGCAGCTTTATTGCCGGTGCCAGAGCGGTGATGACTACCGGCGGTGAAAGAGTGACGCCTGAGCTTATCCTGAAAACTATCAGCGAGGATAAAATAACGATATGCATGCTGCTGGTACCCTGGCTCCAGGATATCGTGACGGCTCTGGACAGAGGAGACCTGAAATTATCCGATTATGATATCAGTTCCCTGAGATTGGTGCATTCGGGGGCGCAGCCGATTCCCCCGGTACTGGTCAGGCGTTTTCTGGAACATTTCACCGATATCCAGTATGAAGAAAATTACGGCTTGACCGAATCATCGGGTCCCTGTATGCATCTGGGACTGGAGAATATTCATAAGCTGGGCTCGATGGGCTTTCCGCGACTTAACCTCGATGCCAGGATTGTCAACGATAAAGGTGAAGATGTACCGGTTGGTACCGTCGGCGAGATGATACTCAAAGGCAATCATGTCATGAAAGAGTACTATAAAAACCCCGAGCAAACTGCCCAGACCCTCAGGGACGGCTGGCTGTATACCGGTGACCTCGTTAAGCAGGACGAAGACGGTTTCATCTATTATATCGACCGGAAAAAAGACCTGATTATCAGCGGTGGCGAAAATATCTTTCCGGTAGACCTGGAATCGGTCCTTATCGGTCAGCCTAACGTTAAAGATGTTGCCATTATCGGCATTCCCGACGAGAGATACGGCGAGGTGGTAGCCGCCGTCATCGAACCTAAAAAGGGCTCCGAGGTGACCGAGGCTGATATGAGGGCTTATTTCGAACCCAAACTACCCAAATATGCCTGGCCCCGGATAATCTTATTCGGCGATGTGCCGCGTAATCCTACCGGTAAAATTGAGAAACCCAAGCTGAGAGAGCGTTACGCCGATATTAAATGGAATCCCAAGGGCTGACGCGTATCTTAAGTAATCATAAAGGAGTATCCGAATGGATTTTAAAGATTGCTATCAATTCGCTAACGAAAACAAGACATGTTATCTGGCTACCGCGGAAGGTGACCAGCCCCGGGTGAGAGCCTTGGGGATGTGGTACGCCGACGGGACAGGTTTTTATTTCCAGGCACAGACCGTCAAAGCCATGTACAAGCAGATAGTGAATAATCCCAAGGTGGAGCTATATTTTAACGCCAAGGATTTTAGTAAAGTGATGAGGGTTTACGGTAAGGCCAGAATTATTACCGATTCTAAAATCAGGGCAAAATGCATCGAGGAGAGGCCGTTCGTGAAGAATTTCGGTATTACCGAGCCGGATAACCCCCTGCTGGCGGTATTCCAGGTATACACCGGGGAAGCGTATTTCTGGACGATGGCTGACAGTATGAAGGAAGCCGACCTGCCGAGAATTAAGTTTGGTAAAGAATAAGGATGGTATCAGATATGACTGAAGGGAAATATGATAAATATTTCATCAAGAAACCCATTGCCCCGGGTAAGTTCTGTGACCGCCTGGTATTTTTCAGTCGTAATTACGAGGCAGTTGGTGAGAAAAACTTCTCCGTACTATGGAATTGCATTACCGAACCGTTTCTTATGGTTAATGACCCACATTCCCATGACTTTGACCAGTTCCTGCATTTCTACGGTGCCGACTCCATGAACATCGCCGAGTTCGACGCTGTGGTTGAGATTTCTCTGGGTGAGGAAGGCGAAAAGCATATTATTACCGAACCAACGGTTCTCCATATACCCAAAGATATTATTCACTGTCCCCTCGAATTTAAAGTGGTTAACAAGCCGATTATATTTATGAATGTAGTCCTGGCACCAGAGTACGTCGGGGGACCGCCGGCAACGCCGCCGAAACCATAATATTGACAAGGGGATATACTGATATTCTGACAAAAATATGGACAACAACACTCGGATAATATATAATTTTTTTCGTATGACTTTAGTCATAACATATTGTCAATATTTTTAGAGCAGGAGTGGTATACCCTGCTCTAAGTTTTTTAACAATCCAAATTAGCCGGGCGGTATTATTATATAAAGTAACCTAAACTGCCGGGAAGTATAGACAAACCAAACTTAAGCTGTCTTGTTTCAGCTAGAAAAGAGGTGAAATGCCAGGAATATTCTGGATAGTGCCCATATCCGGCGTGATAACCGTTATTTTCGCCATAATCCTCGCCAGAAACGTGTTGAAACGCCCTACGGGCACGCCAAAAATGAAGGAAATAGGTGATATTATCTTCCAGGGCGCCTGGGCTTTCCTGAAACGCCAGTACAGCACTATTGCCATGTACTCGGTGGGAATAGCGATAGTCATCGGTGTTCTGGTGGGTGTACTGGGTCATACGGGTGTAGAGTCCCACGGTTATAATGGATTTGATGTAGGTTGGCGTACAGCCATCGCTTTCCTCGTCGGTGCTTTCTGCTCGGGCCTGGCCGGTTTCATCGGGATGTATATCGCTGTAAAGTCAAACGTACGCTGTGCCGCGGCTGCCCAGAAAAACCTTACCGAGGCAGTTAATGTAGCGCTACGCGGTGGTGCCGTATCCGGTTTTCTAATCACCGCCCTGAGCCTTAT
>CAZCZJ010000045.1:0-17073 GCA_964503235.1 uncultured Dehalococcoidaceae bacterium
GAGAGTCTGGGTTTTGAAATAAACACCATGGTCTACCCCTATTACGAATGGGATGACCGGGTCATCGAATACGTTAAAGAAGCCGGTTTTACCTGCGCCCGGGGCGGCTGGCCTGAAGAAGGCGTTTTCAAGATTAACCTGCCGGATAGCGAATCAAAGTATCACCTGCCTTCCCGGCAAATCACCAACCAGGACTTGGCGACGTTTAAATCATACCTGGATGAGCTCGACAGCGGTGATATAATCTGCCTGGTCTACCACTTCATCGCCGACGACGGGCCGGAAACAACATCCACGCCTGTAGCCAATTTCCACGAGCAGATGGCTTACCTTAAAGAAGCCGGATTTATCGTCGTTCTCCTGCCCGACCTTTTTGAGTAATGGCCCGAATCCCCAGGTAACTTAATCTCATTCCTATTTATATCAGCCATACCATCAAACCATCAGAAGGCAAACTTCACCACCAGAAATCCGATGAGAGACATAAAAGCAATCGGTGGCAACGCCGGCATGGGTTTACCCTTGAGCCAGATAAGCTGAATCAGGAAAGCACCCATCAAACCCACCAGGGCAAACGCCCCTATTACAATACCGCTGGCCAGACCCGTCTGGTAAAAAACAGATACGGCCAGCATCAGGGGGAAGCCGATGTCACCCCCGCCCAGTATGGAGTGTTCACGTTCTTCGGACTTCTTTCCGGACAAATCGCTTACTCTCACGCTGTGAAGCTTCAACACCCAGTCTCGTAATTTCTTCGGGAAAATAAAGGCGGGCAGACTCTCGGATTCGGAAAGCCGGTCAGCCATCCAGACCATGAAGCCAAAACGTACCGCCAGAATATCATAAACGGCGATAATCAGCATAAAAATCATAAACGTCAAGGGAGAAAACAGATAACCGAAAACCGAACCAGCCCCGGAAAGGGTAACCAGCAACAACACATTATGCAGCCAGACTCTTGCCCAGAACAGCCAGGCGATACCGCCGATAGCAGCGAGGGTATAGGCCACCGGCATCGGTAAAGAAAATCCCGCCATTATGAGTACTCCCCAGCCGAACATCAGGGCAAACAGCACCCTGAAAACCAGGCGCAGTTTGCTGAGGGGGATGAAGAAAAGAATCAGCGCCATGACGATGACAACACCGAAGAAATAGGCGATTATGGGCCCGATGGAGATATCCGGGGAAACAAAATCCTGCTCTTCAAAGAATACTTCACCCTGCCTGGCATTGGCCAGCGCTAGGACTAACGCCAGCACCATGACAAGGGCGCTCCAGAAAAAGGGACTCAGCTTAGATTTCATAGATATATATACGGTAGGTTCCTCTTCATTATATGTAAGGAAGCTATACGAAAGCAATGCGGCATCCTTGACACATAATAATCACTATGTTAATTTACTTTTATAAATCCCCCCTTAATTAACTCAATATCAATAGTACTAACGAAGGGAGAAGACAAATGGTCCGTATGGAAACGTTGAGCCCAGAAGAGCAGCAGATGCTGATGAGGCTCCCCAGTCCCTCTTTTGATACCAACCCATGGGTTACCGGCCCGCCGTTAAAAGAAAGGCGACTGGCTATTATCACCACGGCCGGACTGCATACACGGAACGACCGCCCTTTCCAGATAGACCCTAATGATTTTTACCGCGTTATCCCGGGTGATGTACAGGCGAATGACCTGGTAATGTCCCACCTGGCTGCCAGCTTCGACCGGAGCGGCTACCAGCGGGACTGGAACGTGGTCTTCCCCCTCGACCGTCTCCGCGAGATGGTGGAGGAAGGCACTATCAGCAGCCTGGCAAAATTTCATTACTCTGTGAGCGCCGTCCACACGCCGGAGGAGTTCGATGGTGCCGCCCGGGAAATTGCCCGCTTCCTTATGAAGGACGACGTCAACGCCGCCCTGCTTTTACCCGTCTGACCGGGCTGCACGTCCGCCGTTGGCGTACTGGCCCATTTTATCGAAGATGAAGGCGTGCCGACCACCGGCATCAGCCTTATCCGCCCTCACACCGAGGTAATAAAACCGCCCCGTGCTCTCTGGGTACCTTTCCAGCTCGGTCATCCGCTGGGTGCCCCGAATGACCCGGATTTTCAGAGACGGGTATTGCTGGCCGTACTAGGGCTGCTTGACGCACCTGCCGGACCGGTGCTGGAAGATTTCCCTGAAGAAGAACCGGAGAACGACGAAATAACCGTACTGGCGTGTCCGGTTAACTTCGCTCGTAATATTGATGAAAACGGGGAAACCGACGAAAAGAAGGTAGCCTTCCAGAGGGAAATGACCGCCATGCATCCGTGGTATGACATGGCCGTGTCCCAGCGAAAGCGTACCACCTACGGCGCCAGCGGCATCGAGCTGGATAAGCTGGCCGACTTCATCTACGCTTTCCTGGAAGGTAACGAACCAGAGAATCCCCGCGATGACGTGCCACTGTCCAACACCCTGAAACTGGCCGTTGAAGACCTCAAGTCGTACTACATCGAAGGGATTACGGCACAGCCCGGCCAGGAAAACGCCTCAAGTCGAGTACTTCAGGACTGGTTCTGGGACGAGACGGTGGCCGGAAAGGTACTTTTAGACTTGAAGAAAGTCTGCGAGGCAAGTACGGACAAAATGATGAGTATGATTGGCAGTCACTTTATCGTTCCGGGTGATGTCGTCCGCCGTCAGTCTGTCTGAAGATAGAAAATATTCGGATATTACCGCACTTTAACTCTGCCCCCGCATTTGGTACAGAGGACATCGGGGTCCGGGAAGTCGGGGGGTATTTTCCACTTGGTCCCGCAGGCGCATTGAACGATGCGGTACTTGTTTAACCGTAACATCACGTCCTCGACTTCTCTCGTCCGGTTCATCCTCTCGCGAGTCGGCTTTTCCGGCTGTTTCTCCTCCGCAGAAGCTTCGCGCAAGCCCACCACACCAGCCGTATACTGCGTTGCCGGGGAGATAACACCCTTACCACCGGGGTGGACCTGACGGAAAGCCTGGTCATATTCGGCAAAAGAAGCACCTCCGGCCATAGCCCGCAGGATGCGTATTCTTTCCATTACGGGCGGATGGGTGCTGGTGGCATTCGACAGGCTCATGCCCTTTTTACGAAAAGGATTGATAATGTACATCGGCGCCGTGGCTTTATTGGCGGTTTTTAGTTCTACCGTTGAGCCGGAGATTTTTTCCAGAGCCGATGCCAGTCCCTCCGGATATCTGGTATATAACGCCGAGGACGCGTCAGCCAGATACTCCCTCTTTCGGGAAATGGCATAGTATATCAACTGCGCCAGGATGGGCGCCAGAATCATGAAGACGATACCCACGATTAAAATTATCATCTGTGCCTGCCCTCCGCCGCCTCCTCGTGACGAACTGCGGGAACGGCCCATGCTGCCGAAAATGAGCAATCGGGATACATACCAGGCCAGTATCACTATTGTTCCCAGCATGACGGCGGTGATAGCCATGAGTAAAACATCACGGTTTTTTATATGCGATATCTCATGGCCAATAACCCCCTGCAACTCATCACGGTTGAGCCTCTCCAGCAATCCGGTGGTGATAGCCACCGACGCCTTATTGGGATCGCGTCCGGTGGCGAAAGCGTTCAGGGCTTTGTCGTCGATGATATATACATCCGGCATCTTCTCCAGACCCGATGCGATTTTCATCTCCTCGACGACGTTATAGAGACGGGGGTAATCGTTGGGGCCGATTTTCTTGGCTTTGGATAAAGAAAGCAGGATACTGTCGCCGCTATAAAAAGCAATCAGGGTCATGACAAACCAGATAACCAGGGCGATAAATAGCCCGGCAATACCGTTTTCAAAAATATAAAAACCCAGGAAATAACCAATTGCCAGCAGCATTACCGCCATTACAGTTACCAGTATAATAGACTTGGTTCTATTTGCCCGAATCTGTTCCCACATGATTACGCTGTCTCTTCTCTAAGTGAAACTGACTTTAGGTGCTTCTCTTTCTACGGGTACCTCAACTTCAAAAAACTCACCGAGTTGGAAATTGAACATACCGGCCACGATATTCGAAGGGACCATCTGTATCTTGTTGTTGAAACGGAGCACGGAGTCGTTATAATACTGTCGCGAGAAACTTATTTTATTTTCAGTTGAAGTAAGCTCCTCCTGTAACGCCAGGAAGTTCTGGTTCGCTTTAAGGTCGGGATAATTTTCAGCGACAGCCAGCAGCCGACCTAAAGCCGCACCTAATAAGCCTTCGGCCTTCCCCCGTTCTCCGGCACCGGCACCCGAAGCCTGTTGCGCCAGATTGCGAGCGTTGGTAACCGCTTCCATCGTCTCCCGCTCGTGTTTCATATAACCCTTAACCGTTTCCATGAGATTCGGGATAAGGTCAAAGCGTCTTTTAAGCTGAACATCTATCTGCGCCCAGGCGTTTTTAACCTGGTTACGCAGTCCTACCAGGCCGTTGTAGAGGCCGACAATAATTATTAACAGTATTACCACGATTCCTATAATAATCCAGACCCAATAATCCATAATATACCTCCCTAATTATTATATTATCACAGAATTATTCACCTATTGTTAACCGGAGTATATAATTAATACTTAAACACGTCACCGAGAAAGCTCATTACCTCTCCCCGAGAATCCACCTTCCCCGAACTGTCTGAGAGTATCTTTAACAGGTGTGCCACCTCCCCACCATCGAACCATATACCGTGCCCTTTTTTGCAGATATCGATGAGAAGTTCGTCATTCTCATCGATATAGGATTTTTTCATCTTCTTATTACAGATAGGACATTTGCGTTTCTTTTCCGGGGAACTTGCTTCTTGAGAATCAATAATCCGGTTCAAAAAAGCCTCGTAGTTTTCCAGCTCCGCCGCTTCAAGCAACAATTCAAGCTCGCCTGAATCGAACCAGACGCCTTTGCAGTTGGTACAATAGTCGAGTTCTATATTCTCATGCTCGACAATTACCATAGCATGGTTACATGCGGGACATATCATATTACCGGCACCCCAAATGAACTGATATTTAATTCTAGCTAGGTGTAAATGGGTTGTCAAGGATTCCAATTAGTTGCGAATGGCGTGGAAAGAATAAAAGAAAGGAGTTTTGGTCAGGATTAAAGAAATATAGCATGTTCGTATAGCTCATGTCCCGGGATGAACCAGTCACTTTACTGACGTTTTCGGTTTTACGGCTACCCTTTTTCGCTTCGGAACAGCCGCCGGAGAGCCGCTGGCGATATTGAAGAAGGCATTAACCACTACAGGGTCAAACATGTGCCGGGACTGTTTCTTAAGCTCGTCAATAGCTACATTCGGTTTCATGGCTTTACGATAGGGACGGTCAGATGTCATAGCATCGTAAATATCAGCCACAGCCAAAATCCTGGCACCCAAAGGTATATGTTGCCCGGTCAATCCATCGGGATATCCGGTGCCATTATATCTTTCGTGATGATGCCTGACTATTTTCAATATTTCTTCATCGTCTATTGCCGGTCTGAGTATGTGTTCTCCAATGACGCTATGAGCCATAATGTGGGAATATTCCTCATCCGTAAGCTCGTCTGTTTTCATGAGGATAGATTCCTTTATTCCTATTTTCCCTATGTCATGGACCAGACCGGCCAGCGTGACTTTCTCAGTATAGTCCTGCTTCAATCCGAGTCTGCGGCATATCAACAGGGCTACTTTTGAGACTCGCTGCGAGTGACCGCTGGTATACTTGTCCCTTGCCTCCAGAGCGAAAGCCAGCGATGTAATGGAATTAAGAAAGGTATCATGGATTTTCTCGGTCTGTTCTTTGACCTTATCTTCGAGGTGAAGTCTGTATTCTTTATTTTCCAGCATTAATTTTCGGCGGTCCAGAGCTTTACGTACTCTGATGGGTAGTTCGCTTAAATTCACCGGCTTAATAATGTAATCACAGGCTCCCATTTTCATCGTTTCAATTACTGTTCCGGCGTCGTCTCGCGAAGTGACCATTATCACCGAGGTATCCGGATATCGGGTGATGATTTGATTCAATACCTCTATACCGGATTTTCCAGGCATAGAAACATCAAGCAGCACCAGGTCATACTGAAAATCGGATATAGCTTCCAGGGCGGTATCGCCATCGGGTACTTCCGTGCATTTATACCCCTCACTGGTAAGCTTCCGATATACAATTTTCCTGATGGAAGCCAGGTCATCCACTATTAAAATATGTTCCATATAAATCTCTTTACCTGTTTCAATTTATCATCGATAACTAGACATCATGCCAAAGCTGATATCGCAGAAAGCCAGATTACATTCTTGACCGATCTTACGAGGTCATCGGCGGCGACAGGTCTTTGTAGAAAATCGTTTGCGTCACATTCAAAGGCTATGTTTATTTCCGGCGGTCCGACTGCATACGCACCTTTCTTCGAGTTTGTGTTTCCCTCGGCCCCGAGGAAAATAATGGGTATCTCAGATGTCTCATGGTCCTGCCTTAATTGATAACCCACTTCATAGCCATCAATACCGGGTATAATAACATCGAGAATGATTACATCCGGTTTTTCCTCTTTAGCCTTGTCATATCCATCGGCCCCGTTTAAAGCTGTGATAACCTCAAAGTCCTGCTTCTGTAAAATCCGTTCGGTCGCTGATGCCAGCGCCAGATTATCATCAATAACGAGAATGCGTTTCCGGTCTCCCATGTATAAAATCCTCCAAATTTATCAATTTTCCGCTGCTATTACCCGGTTTCTCAGTAACAGGTCATTCGATTAGAATTCGGCTGATTGAGAGTAATAATCTGCGAAGTGTTTTAATTCATCCTCTAGCTTGTTCGCCAATTCCCGGGCACCTTCGAGTTTACCCTCGCGGCCCAATTCTTCGAGGCGTAGAGCAATATCACCAAGTACCACACCACCTAAACTGCGTGCAGCCCCCTTAACCGAATGTGCAGCCGCTCGAACGGCATCGGCATCCTGGCGCTTAATCCCTTCTCTTAGCAGCTTTATCTGTTCCGGATAGTCCTCTTCCAAGAACAGGGCAACGGCTTCTCTTAAAAGATCGTCATCTCTACCGAATATCTGCATAGCAGCTTCAATGTCCACCGCTGGTGTATCTTTGACCTTATCTTCTGAAATAGACTCTGAAGTACTGATTGAGTTTTCTTTATCCACGTATAATTCAGCTACTATGGCGTTTATTTCTTCAGGTTTGGCCGGTTTTGAAAGGTAGCCATCCATCCCCGCCTCCAGGCATTTCTTTTTATCCTCTTTCATAGCATAGGCAGTCATGGCAATAATCGGAATATGCCTGCCCGATACACTCTCGCTCTTTCGTATCAAACGTGTAGCTTCTAATCCATTCAAAATAGGCATTTCAGCATCCATTAATATAAGGTCGAAATTACCCTTTTCCGTCATTTTTACAGCTTCCGAACCGTTTTGAGCAATTTCCACATGATGCCCTATTTTCTCCAGAGTCTTCCTAGCGATTAATTGAGATGTAGCATTATCCTCAGCAACCAGTATATGTAGACTGGGCACATTTGTATGTTTAAGAATAATCTTTTTTGTCTTTTCCTTTGAATCCGGTGGCTTTCCTATTGCAATGAGCAGGGCTTTCTGCAGTTCGGACTCTTTGATTGGTTTGATAAGATAATTTGAGATTCCCAATTTTTGGCAACGAGAGAAATCATCGCTGACACTGTTGGGGGGTAACATCATAATGATATCTGATGGCATGGTAGAATTATTCAGCATCTGTTCGGCCACGGCAAAGCCATCCATATCATCCATAGTCTTGTCCAGCATTATTATGCGGTATTGTACAGACTTGGCCCCGGCATCCGCGATTACTTTCAATGCAGTCGAGCCACTTTCCACATCCGTTACATCGAATCCCCAGTTAACAAGAATATCTTTTACCATCAAGCGGTTGGTGGCGTTATCATCAACTAAGAGCAGCGGAAAGTTCTGAACACTGAGCATATTCTTTGAGCCATTGCCGGAATGCTTGCCATTGGTCTGCTTGGTAAATTTACCGGTAAAATGGAAGATACTGCCCTTATTAGAACCCCTTTCTACCCAGATACGTCCTCCCATTTGATCTATAAGATGGCGGGAAATGGTCAGCCCCAGACCGGTACCACCATATTTACGATTAATTGAACCGTCTGCCTGTTGGAATGGTTCAAAAATTATATCGAATTTGTTCTTGGGCACACCGATACCGGTATCGCGGACGGTGAAGTGTAGCTCCGTCTCTTTTTTACTATCAGCTATCGGCTCAACGTACAGCGCCACTTCGCCGTTCTCCGTGAATTTGATAGAGTTTCCGATGAGATTAATTAATACCTGGCGAAGATGCCTGGGATCACCAATCAAATCCGTGGTTACTCCACCTAACAGATGGCAGGTTAGTTCCAGACCCTTATTGTGGGCAGTCACCGCCATAGAGTCCAGAGTATCCTCCAGGGTTGTCCGCAGGTTAAATCCTTCATGTTCCGGCTCCAGTTGACCGGACTCAATCTTTGACAGGTCGAGAATATCATTAATGATATTTAACAACGCTTCAGCCGATGATATCGCCATCTTTAAATACTGGCGCTGGTCATGTTCCAATTTGCTATCCAGCACCAGATTAATTGTACCCATTACACCATGAATGGGCGTGCGAATTTCATGGCTGGTACGAGCCAGGAACTCACTCTTGGCCCGGTTGGCTGTCTCAGCTTCATCCTTGGCGGCGAGTAATGCTACCTCGGCTTTCTGGCGTTCCTTCAACTCGTGCTGCAGCCTTTTATTTAAATCGGTCAGCTCTACGGTCCTTTCGCGTACCAATTCCTCGAGATTGTCGCGATGTACCCTTAATTCATTCTCCATTTGTTTACGCCCGGTGATATCCAGCCAGTTTGACAGGCTGAAAACAAATTTGCCTCCACGTTTTACCGGAGCAGAAGTAACCTCAACCCAAAACTCATCGCCATTCTTTTTTTCAAAGAGCCTTTCCTTTCCACGCACTCCCTGAAGAATAGCCTTTTGATAATTGCCATGATTTTCCGGATCCGTTTCTTTAGTCCACCACGGCATCGGGGCTTTTTCGCCAACGACTTCAGCTGAGGTAAATCCTGTCAATTTTTCGAACGAAGGATTTACATATCTCACTGAAGTGTCCTCATTAATAACCAGTATCGGAATGGGTGAATTTTTCATCAGGCTCGAACTGAATTCCTCACTCTCTTTCAACGCCTCTTCAGCCCGTTTTTGCTCGGTGATGTCCATATTCATGGATATGTTGCATGGTTCGTTGCCAATGTCTATTAACTCGGCGGAGAATAACCAGGTGCGTATTTCACCAGACTTAATCCGGAAGTTATATTCATGATTGTGCACACCACCGTCTTTCTTAAGTATCCGCATCATCTTTTCTCGGTCTTTAATCTCCGCCCAGATATTGAGGTTCTCAGCAGTATTACCGATTACCTCTTCGCGGGTATAACCGGTAAGTTTAATGAAGCTGTCATTAACATCAATAAATCTACCTTCTTTGATAGTAGTAATAACAATTGCATTGGGACTGGAACGGAAAGCTTTGGAGAATTTCTCCTCGGACTCCTGCAGGGCTTCATCTATCTTCTTGTGTTCGGTAATATCGATTGAGTTAATCAGACAATACTGGAGTTCCTCCTCATGTTTCACCGCCACCCAGTTAAGGTCCAGCCAGTAGAGTTCCCCGTTCTTTTTGCGTGCCATGGTCTCAACCTGTCCGACATCCATTTTTATAGCTTCTTTAAACCCTTCTATTGCTTCCTCGGTCCTGAGTTCATCCGTCCACCAGGGATAGGGAGCTTTGACACCAACGATTTCTTCCAGAGTCCAGCCGTTCACCTCTTCAAACTTAGGATTCACGTATCGTATCGAAGTGTCCGGATTGATAACGACGATTTGATGCGGGGCGTTCTTCAGCAGGCTGGTGGTAAATTCCTGACTCACTTTGAGAGCCTCTTCCGCCTGCTTACGCTCGGTAATATCCGTGGTCACAGAAATCAAACACTCCTCGCCGAATACTGTAATTGGCTCGGCAGAGAATAATAAAGTATGTATCTCGCCTGACTTCGTACGGAGGAGGTACTCCAAGCTATCTACTCGGCCATCTTCTTTCACCCTCTTCAATATTCTTTCGTGGTCATCATGATTCACCCAGAAATTAAGATCCTTGGCACTACGGCCAATCACCTCATCACGGGTATAACCGGTAACGCGTGTGAAACTGTCGTTCACCTCAATAAACTTGGAGGTTTTTACAGAACTAATTGCCATCGGATGGGGACTGGAGCGGAAAGCAACCGAGAACTTTTCCTCTGATTCTCGCAGTGCATCCTCTGCCTGTTTACGCTCGGTAATATCTTCTCCAGAACTCAGGGTTCCGATGATTTTCCCTTTTTCATCTTTTATTAAAGAATTATGCCAGGCGATCAACTTCTCCTTACCACTTTTGGATACGACCGCATGACCTCCAACATATGCAAATTTACTGATATCTCCGCCCATTATTTTATTAAAAACCTCTTTGACTTCATGTTTCATTGTTTCGGGCAGAAAATTATCAAACCAGTCTTTGTTAATGATTTCCTTTTCATCGTATTCCAGAATTTCACAGCCCTTCTTGTTAACAAGAGAAACTTTACCATTTGAGTCAAGAGCCAGAAGCATAGTCCCTGTAATATCAAGATAGTTTTGAGCTCTTTGTTTTTCTTCCTGTAATATCGATTCCGCCCGCTTACGTTCGGTGATGTCTCTAGATATACTTTGTAAATAATCCTCGCCATTAATCATTACATGCCTGGATACAAATTCAATAGGTATAATCTCGTTATCTGGTCTACGAAATTCTAGTTCCGTAGAATTTCCCTCTCCATTTTTAACTACTTCGAGGAATTTTCTCTTGGCAGCTTCTACCTTCCCGGGAGGTCGTAACTCCCATATTCGCATTTCTTGTAGCTCTTTTTTATCTCTTCCAGTCTGCCTTTCAAACTCAGGATTACAGTCGACTATAAAACCAGTCTGTTGATCAATCAACACAATCCCATCCCGTGCATTATGGAAAATGGCTCTATGTTTCTCTTCACTTTCTCTCAATGCTTCCTCAGCCTCTCTTCGTCCGGTAATATCCGTGGTCACGGCAATTACGCAGGCTTCACCGGCCACACTGATTGCCCCGGCAGAGAACAGCATGTTGCGTATTTTGCCTGACTTCGTACGGGAAAGAAATTCTTCTTCAAAAACCCTACCCTCTTTTTTCAATTTCTTGATTATTCTTTTACGGTCATCGGGATTTACCCATATATTAAGATCGATTGAACTCTGACCAATCACTTCATCGCGGGTATAGCCGTTATCCCGGGTAAAACTGTCATTCACCTCGATAAATACACCATCTTCCACCCGGCTGATACACATGGCATTGGGACTGGAGCGGAAAGCGATCGAGAACTTCTCCTCAGACTTCTGGAGGGCTGCTTCAACCTTTTTACGTTCTGTAATTTCAGTGTTAAGATTATCAATCGAGGTCATAGTGTTCGTCAGCCCTTCAGTCATCTGGTCAAAAGCCCGTGATAGCTGGCCAATCTCATCGCTGGCTGTAGTACCTACTTTATAGCTGAGATTACCCTTGGCTATCATCTCCGTGCCTTTGCGTAACTTGTTCAGCGGCTTGATAATCGACCGTGTTGTCAAGATGGCAGCTACCAGAGCTACTAAGGTTATCAAGGCGATACTGGTAAGAATAGAGTGTAGACCGGTCATATAGGTATTATTGAAATCGGCTTTAGCTATACCCAGCTCTTCATTATTATGTAATTTTTGCACGGTGGTTGCCTGTTGTAGTGAAACCAGTGCCGGAAGACCGATTACTTGATCCATGACAATAAGGTCTTCTAAAGGAGCGCCGCTATCCTTGGCTGTGATTATATTGGTAGTGGCGAGATAATATTGGTCAATTGCGGTGAATAGTTGCTGGTCTATGTCATCATTATGCGAGGGATTGGTTTCCTCTATCTGTGCCAGAAGATCCAGAAGAGACAGGGTATTTAGCTTGGCTTCTTCTGAACCATGAAACATATAATCCAGAGTCCCGCGGTATGTCTCGCTGGCTAATTTTTCAACACTAGTAATAAATAGTGTTTCAGAGATAATCTCCTCTTCCACATTTAGGAACTGCTGGTTAAGATTCCGATAACTCGTACTGGCAAAAAAAGCTATCAACCAGAGGAGAACCACAATTACAGAAAATCCCATAATCAGCTTGGTTCTGACATTCATTTTTACATTATTCCTTAAATATCAAACCCTTTTCCTTTAATTAATCACCCGCATCGTTCCCATCAATTGTATATAGGCATAAATACGGCACATCAGCATTTAGAAAGCACTAAAAAACTAAAATACAAGTTACTTTCCGTATTCTGGCACCGTCAGCACATTATTGAGTTGAAGAGCCTGTTATATTACATCAACAAAATCTAGTGGCAAGCGTTGCCTTATTGTTACTGCCTTGATACTACTGTCAACGGGAATACATCTCAATAAAGTCGACGCCCAATTTGTTTGGGGGGCAGCACGGAGATTTCCCTGTAAACGGTTGTTACGTTTAGAGGAATCCCATATTTCACGGCAAATACGGAGATTTTAAGGAATAGGATAGCTACAGACATGCTTGAGTGAGGATAATTGCTGGAATAGACGAAACAGTGGACCGGTTATCAGTATATTTCCATATCTATTATATACGCCTGCTGCGCGGGGCTAACCGTAAACGCCGTATTCCCTGGTGAATTCAATCATGGCCATCAGGTTCTCCGGCTTTACTTCGTCGGTAGAGCTTCGCGGTGCTAGGATATACCCACCACCTTTACCTACCACGTCGATAAGTATCTTGCAGTGGTCTTTTACATCCTGAACAGTCCCCACCTGTAGCAACGAGGATGGGACATTACCCTCGATGCAGATATGGTCCTTGAGGATTTCCTTGGCCCGGAAGATATCGGTGGTATCCAGGCGGGCCAGGATACTGCCCTTGGGGAAGTCCAGCAGGTACTCCATGCGTGAATTACAGTTGCCCTCGAAGAAGATGCAGGGCGTGGCCCCGCGTTCGACGAGCGCCAGGACGAGCTTCTTGAAGGTGGGCCAGTAGAAGGTTTCCCATTGTTGCCGGGAGATGAAGTTATCCGAGCCGCGCGTTACCGTCATGAACATCCGGGTGTTGCCATACTCGTTGGGCGGCGGCATCGGCCTTCCCAGCGTCTGCTTGAGAATGAATTCGCAGAGCTCGATGAGCTTGTCCGGCTGGCGGAACATATCGGCCATGGTACCGTTCATCCCGCGCAGCGAGTGCGATATAACATCATAGGGCGGCATGGCGGCGCCCTGGAAATACTGGGGGAAGCCCAGATTCTGCACCATCCGGTTGAACCGCGCTATTTTACCCTGCCATCTTTTCATCTCCCGGCCGGCCTTCCGCAGGGTATCCACGGCAGCGCTCAGCTCCGGCTCGGCGAAGGCCATCGCCAAGGCCTGTATGCCGAATGGCCCGCCACCCAGGTCGGACAGTTTCGGCAGACGGGAAAGTCCGACCAGCTTGGGGCTCAAGCGCGACATGAACGTCCGCAGCATGTAGTCCGAGGTGTCATTCATGTAGTCGCCGAACTCATCGGCCTGCATGTTGTCAATCTCAATGGACTGGTGACCATGGTAGGGCTCAACCCCATAGCCTGGCCACCGTATTGTCCGCGGCTCCAGTATTTCCAGCGCCTTGCCCGGCGTAAAAGGCTGGACGAAAACCATATCCGCCGGGAAGTCGCGCAGGGTCTTTTCGTAGGCGGCGTACCAGGCGTCGAAGTCGTAATAGGCGGCGGAGCAGGGTATGCCGGCGTATTTTGCGGCAAAGTAGCCGATGGCGCTGATGACGGGCACCCGGTCCGGTATCTTCAGGCGGATGGCGTCCGTTATCCGTATTTCTCTTTCTTCGCGCAACTGCTTAGCGGTCTTACTCATGAAGAACTCCTTATTACGTTTTAATTGGCTGCACCGGATGCCGGCGCTGATTACGCATTCCGCCAGCGATCACCCGTGTAACTGCTCAATACGGGGGTAATCATCGTTTTTTATAAACTTCCGGCCCACAGGAATTATATCAGTTCATGATTGGTATTGTCATTTTCAGAAATAGCTGCTCCGTTAGTATTACATATGCTCTCCCCCCTTTGTCCCCCTCTCAAACAGGTTTATCCCTTTTACCCGTAGTAATTGATGTTTGAGAGGGGGAATTAATAGAAAGAGTGGGCGGGTGGGTCAGATAAAGAAAACGATATATCATGATTTTCCGGTTTTATGATATACTGAAAACCGATAAATCCCATATCAATCGAAGGAGATTACCTTCATGGAAAAAGAGTGGTCAACACTATCCAAGGAAGAAAAACGCGAGAAAAGACTACAGGACTATATCTCCGGAAAAGGGATCAATTTCCGCAACGCCAAAGCAGAAAAATTCTATAAAGAACGGGTAACCCGCACGTTAAAGGCACACCAGTGTGAAGAACCTGACCGCGTCCCGGTTTCACTGCCTACCGGTAACTACCCGGCTTACTACGCCGGGGTGAACCTAAAAAAAGTAATGTACGACTACAAAGCCCTGGTAAGCTCCTGGAAGCAGTTTATGGAGGACTTTTACGAGGACATGGACAACTTCATGGGGCCGGGCCTGATATGGTCGGGAAAGGTGCTGGAGACCCTGCAGTATAAACCTTATAAATGGCCCGGACACGGGCTGGGAGACGACGTCACGACCTACCAGTTCGTCGAGCAGTCCTACATGCAGCCCGATGAATACGATGCCCTGATGAAAGACCCCTCGGACTTCTCTTTCCGGGTACTGGTACCCCGCACCATACTGGCAGCTGATCAGCTAAAAAACTTTCCACCACTTCATAATTTCATGGGTATGCCCATGATTATGGCCTACCCCTTTGCCCGGCCGGAGATGAGAGAAGTCTTTAAAAAGCTCATCGAGGCCGGGGAGGAACTGGAGCGTTGGCAACAAGAACTGATGTCTTTCAACATCGAAATGACAGCAGCCGGTTTCCCTATGGGCAGGGGCGGTCTGGCGGTAGCACCGTTCGACGTCATCGGCGACTTTCTCAGGGGCACCGAGGGGGTGTTCGTTGATATGTTCCGCCAGCCGGAAAAACTCCTCGAGTGCATTGACATGATTACGGAACTGACCATACCCAGGCTGATAGACTCCGTTAATATGGCCAACGGCCATTCGGTAGCCTTCCCGCTGCATAAGGGCGATGATACTTTTATGTCCCGAAAGCAGTTTGAGAAATTCTACTGGCCCAGCTTAAAGAAGGTCATGGACGCTCTCATTGAGGAAGGCATCTCGGTATCGCTGTTCGCCGAGGGATCTTATAACCAGAGGCTGGAGTACATCGGTGACTTCCCCAAAGGCTGGGTAACCTGGATGTTCGACCAGACCGATATGGCTAATGCTAAGAAGATGGTCGGCAAGACCTGTTGTATTACCGGTAATGTTCCCGCCTCACTGATGGTTACCGGCACCCCCAAAGACGTCAAGGAATGCTGTCGCAAACTCATCGAAACCTGCGCCCCCGGGGGCGGGTATGTTCTGTCCGGCGGCTGCACGGCTACCGAAACCAAGAACCCGGCTAACTTCCGCGTTTTTATGGAAGCTGCTATCGAATACGGAACCTACTAAAAACAGGGTACGCTAATAACAGAAAGCCTCCCGATTTCAGAGGAGGCTTTCTTATATCCTGTTATTTCACGTCCGGTAACATTCATTACCGACCGGATTTTTTCCCGGGCTAATCTGCACCCATTGGTTTTAAACGGGCGTTCCGCACCGCTTCGTTGGTCTCTTTACCGGTAACCGGGTGTTTGAAATGGAAAGGAAAGATATAACCCGAGACATAACGCAGGTCATCCGGGTCTACGGGTATATCCGGCACCGGCATAGGAGCTTCAGGTCGAGGCCCCTGGGTCTGAGGACCCGAGGCTTTATCTTTGATAAAGCGCCCCCCGATATCCTCCGGCATAGCCCACCCCTCCGGAATCCTCACACCGTAAGGGATTACCCATTTTATCGATAGTATCTTCCATATGCCATCTTCCTTAATGTATCCCATCTCGTAGATGCCACTGGTTAAGGAGCCGCCATTAACCTTACCTCTATCCGACCAGAAGATGCCCCCGAAACCGTACCATCTCCCTTTAGCTTTCTTGCCTTCGGCGTCAACAGTGATAAGACCGCCGGTGGGCATCAGCTGATGGGAAAATCCGGAAGGACCCTCGCCGCTGGCAATACGCCCGAAATATTTCTTGACTCCCTCTTTCCCCAGCCATTTACCTTCGAGCCAGTCCAGGACTACATCGGGACTATCCGAAAAACAGTCGATGATGGCGTCGCCCAGCATATGTTCAACGTAATAATTATAGGCTTTTTGCAGCCTTTTTATAGCCTCGATGTCTTCCAGCAGGGTGATCTTTCTCTCCTGAGCTTTTACCTGCTCTTCCAGAGCTTTAAGCCTGGATTCCATTGCCGCCATATCCATTTTCAGTCTCCTTCTCCCGCATTATTTAGTTATCGTTTAAAGATAATAATGGATTATTTCTTATTCCTTTCCCGTTAACCTCGTATAGGAGGTCCCGTTTCCCACGGTGAAAAATAGTACCGGACTGCCGGTTCTCCTGAAGTACAACGGCAGGTGTTTCATTCCCCGGGGAACGAAAATAAGGGCGGTTTTATCGATAATATACTGTTCATCCTCAAGCCAGAGCTCTATTTCTGCATTTAATTCCCGGGGATTTTCTTTATTACTGCCGAAAAATCCCAGTATTTCATCGAAATCATGGGAATGCTGGATTTCCACCCGGACACCGTGAGTGCCGTGCAGGTCCATCATCCAGACGGCGTCATAATATAAAGCCCCGTTGGCAACACTATCATTCAAGCTCAAGAGGTGAAAAGAATCCAGATAGTCACCCGCTTCTCTCTGCATCTGCATTCTCTT
>CAZCZJ010000045.1:17173-18754 GCA_964503235.1 uncultured Dehalococcoidaceae bacterium
AATCTGAGCTTCAAACAACCTTTCCTGTAATTCACCAAGCTGCTCGTTAGCTTCAGCATATTGCGCCGCCAGGATATCATATTCCGCCTGTATGTCTCCCTGACTGCACGAAATCGCACCCGCTAGAACAATAATACCCACTAATACAATGCAGACCATTATTTTAGTTTTCATATTACACCATCCACAATAGTATTTGACTATATATTATCACAATATTATAATATTCGCTTCCTTACTTTATACCCATATTAAGTATTACTATATGGCATTTAATAAAAAGAGAACAATACCACCCTCTTCATTCTATTTACCAAGACTACCCGACATATCCCGGCATGTCAATAATACATTCAAACGAAAAATGAATTGACAATAAGCACCTTTATGCGTTATATTTCAACACCGAAAGCATAATACACCTCTATCCCGTAAGGCAGGTATTATGATAACTCCATTCTCCAGCATCTTACGCAATCCGATAAAAAGGTTCAATCGTATATATTCACACAAGAAAAACAATAGGAGGATATGATGGCGACAGTTGAAGAATTACAGAAAAGAATCCAGAGACTTGAGGACATTAAACAAATCGAAAGACTGCAAAGGATTTACGGCTATTACCGTGACTACGAGGAGTGGGATAAAGTAGTCGACCTTTTCAGCGATAACGCTGAGTCGGTAGAGGTGGCCGACCACGGAGTCTACAAGGGAAAGGAAGGCATCAGGCGATATTTCATCGACCTTATCAAGGGCGGCAAGGACACCAAGCCCAGGATAGGCTATATGTCTATCGCCATGCAGATACAGGGCGTGGTTACTGTTGACCCGGACGGCGTTAACGCCAAAGGGCGGTGGTACGGTTTTCTAGCTGAAGCCCGACCGACATTAAGTCTCCATGAAGGTGAACTCAGGCAATTGTGGGCTCACGGTATTTACGAGAATGAGTACGTCAAAGAAAACGGCAAGTGGCTGTTCAAGAAACTCCATTTCTTCCTGAACTTCCGCACGCCCTACGAGGACGGCTGGCTGAAGACTCCGGTGGTCGGTCATAACGGTCCCAGCACGGAAGTACCCCCGGACGCACCACCGACCTCTTTCTTCCCTTACCCCTCCGGTGTCCACCTCCCCGTCCATTTCAAGCACCCGATTACCGGCAAATAAAAAAGGCGGAATACCATGAACCTTGAAGAACTGGAAAAACAGCTAACGCGTCTGGAGGATATCCAGGAGATAGAAAACCTTCAAAAGATGTATGGCTATTATTTCGACAATGCTATGTATCAGGAAGTAATCGACCTTTTCTCCGAGAATACCGAGTCGGTAGAAGTTACCGACCATGGTGTTTTTCGCGGTAAAGAAGGCGTGAACAGGATGTACGCGGGTATGGTAGGTATGCCGCGACCGGGATGGATGTTTTTCGAGGTTATGCAATCCCAGGGCGTTATCGATATCGCTCCGGACGGCAAGACAGCCAGAGGACGCTGGTACACCCCGTCGTTCGAGTGTCGACCTTTCGGCGGAACGAAGAAGCAGACGTGGCAGTTCGGCGTGTATGACAACGAGTATATCAAGGAAAAC